>NZ_CVTO01000085.1:0-14427 GCF_900004715.1 Pseudomonas sp. 24 E 13 | reverse complement strand
CGCCACATCCGGCAGCAAAAGACTGGCGAGCAGGTATCCGCTGGCAACGCCGAGTACGCCGCCCAGCAGCGCCAGGAATCCCAGCTCCACGCCCAGGCTCAGGATCAGCAGGCGTGCGCTGACCCCGCAGGCACGCAAGGTGCGCAGCAGGCCCCGGCGCTGCTCCAGGGCCAGGCCGATGGCCGCATGCACGATAAACAGCCCCACCACAAAGGACAAAAAGCCCAGGGCGTCGAGGTTCAGGTGAAAGCTTTCGGTGAGGCGCGAAAGGTTGTTGTCGTCGCCCTGCTTGAGTTGCAGCCCGGCAGGTGGTGTGGGATGACGGGCGGCGAAGGTGTTGTCCAGCAGCAGACGCGACAGCCGGCCCTGCATGTCGAGCAACGGTTGGGCGAAACCGATATCGGTGAGCAGCATGCCGGGGGCCATGTCCGGCTGCACTTGCAGCGGCGGCAGGCGTTGCCCGTTGGCCGTCAGCGGTTGCTCGCCTTCCTGCAGGCCGAGCGCCTGCAAGGTTTGCGCGGCAATCCAGGTGCGCCCCGGCGCGTCGAAAAACGCCAGTATCTGCGCCTGGCTCAAGCGTTGCCCCGCCACGCTGCCGCTGCCGGGCAACGACACCGGCTCGATGCCCATCAATTGCAGACGCTGCTCTTCATGCCCCTTGAGCACCACCCGCCCCTGCACCACCGGTGACACCGGCCACCCGGCACGGCGCAGTTCGGCGAACACGGCTTGCGCGAATCCGGCACCGTCCGGCGCACTCAGGCTGGCTTGCGGTTCGCCGCCGATCAATTGGCTGGCCCGCGCGTAGCCGTCCCGCGCCTGGCTGTTGAGGGCCTGCACCCCGGTCAATAACGCGGTGGCCAGCCACAGGCCGGTCAGCACGCTGAAAAACTGCACCGGGTGGCGCCGCCAATGGCTCAACAGCGCACGCAGCGCCCAGTAGAACACTGCCATCTCAGCGCGGCTCCATCGGCACGACGCGGCCGTGATGCAACACCACCTGCTGATCCAGGCGTGCGGCCAGGCGCGGGCTGTGCGTGACCATCAACAGGCTGGTAGGGCTGTCGCGCAACAGGTCGAGCAGCAGTTGCAGCACCTCATCGCTGGTGGTTTCGTCAAGATTGCCGGTGGGCTCATCGGCCAACAACAAGCCGGGGCGCGACGCCAGTGCACGCCCCACCGCCACCCGCTGTTGCTGGCCGCCGGAGAGCTGTTCCGGGTAACGCTTGAGCAAATCGCCCAGGCCCAGGCGCTCCACCAACTGCGCCTGCCACTGCGCATCGAACCGCCCGGCCAGGCGCGCCTGAAACGCCAGGTTGTCCTCCACACGCAAACTGCCGATCAGGTTGAACTGCTGGAACACCAGGCCGATTTCGGTGCGCCGCCACTGGGCCAGTTGCCCTTCGTTGAGGCGATCCAGGCGCTGGTCGCCGATCAGAATGCTGCCGCCATCCACCCGATCCAGCCCGGCCACCAGGTGCAGCAACGTGCTTTTGCCGCTGCCCGACTCGCCCATCAGCGCCAGGCTGCTGCGCGCCCCCAGGTGCAGGTCGACACCCGCAAGAACTGTCAGCGGGCCTTGGGGGGTGGCGTAATTTTTAACAACACCTTCTACCTGCAACATACGAACGCTCGGGTTAAGGACTGCAAACGAGAATAACGGCTGATGGACGTTCCCACGCAATTTTTTCACATTGATTTCACCGCCTGCCCACTCCGAACACTTTAAATTCCCCACCCTCGCAGCACTAACAGACAACTTTAAAGTTGCCCCACGCGTTGCTTCTTAATACCCATATGTTCAGCTGAAAGACAGCAGCCTTGTGACAGGCTTTTGCTCCACCAGGAACATCTGCCGTATGAGTTGCGCCGGTCTTTTAACAACAAAACAATTACGTGTACCTATGGTGAACAGCGTGGCAGACATTACCCTGACCAAACCCCGAAGGGCGAGGTTACAGCGCCTGAGAAAATTCCGCGTGCCGGTGGCGGGCGTCATCGTATTCGCCCTGCTGCTGAGCGCTTTTTTATTCTGGCCAAGGTCACCGCAGGATCTGGGCACAGGCAACCGCCTGGTCACTTCCGGGGTGCTGGCCGGTTGGCGCAACGGCGACCTGATCGTGCTGGTGCGGCATGAAGAGCGTTGTGATCGCTCGGACAATCCCTGCTACGGACCCACCGACGGCCTGACGGTCAATGGCACGCAACGCGCGGCCGCCCTGGGCAGAGCCTTTCAAACACTGGGCATGGAGCGCACCGACGTGCTCAGCAGCCCCACCACGCGCACCGCGCAAACGTCGTTGTTCATGTTCGGCAAGACCGAGCTGTCCCCCGGCCCCCTCGCCATCTGCGGTGACGCCATGGGCGAAGAAGCCCTCAGCCATAAACAGGCGGGGCGCAACCTGATGCTGATCACCCACAGCGCCTGCATGAGTGACTTGCAGGAGGCCCTCGGCTATCCCCATGCACGGGCTGCCGAGTACGGCAGCGCCGTGTTCGTGCAGGTATTGCCCGACGGCAAACTCAAAGCCATCGGCACTATGAAAAGTCAGGAATGGGCGGCCGCACTGAAACAACTTTAAATACACTTTTTTACATATTGCCGAGTAGTGCGTTCAGCAAAACGACAGCCCGCGTCTGGCATTTTAAGCGCGCCTGTTAGTTCAGGACGCCCTAACTTTTCTGATGAATCAGTGATTATCTTAATGTTCGACGCCGTTGATTATTCAAACTTCGCGCCTGCCCCTGAATATCAAGCAGCGAGGTGTTCATGACCCGATTGAAGCCCTTGCCGGTGCTGGTGCTTGGCCTGGTGATTTTCCTGGTGCTGCCGTTGGGTTTGCACGGTTTGTGGACCCCGGATGAAACCCGCTACGCCCAGGTCAGCCAGGAAATGCTCATAAGCGGCAACTGGGTAGCACCGCACTTCATGGGGGTGCGTTATTTCGAGAAACCGGCTGCGGGCTATTGGCTGATCGCCCTGGGCCAGGCCGTGTTTGGCGAGAACCTGTTCGGCGTGCGTATCGCCTCTGTCCTGACCTCGGCGTTGAGCGTGCTGCTGGCCTACCTGATGGCCCGCCGCCTGTGGAACGACCCGCGCAAAAGCTTTGCCTGCGCGTTGCTCTACATGAGTTTTGGCCTGGTGGCCGGGCAAGCCGGGTATTCCAACCTCGATCCGCAATTCACGTTCTGGGTCAACCTGAGCCTGGTCGCCCTCTGGTTTGCGCTCGACGGCACCACGCCGCGCGCGCGCCTGGGAGCCTGGGCCATACTGGGACTGGCCTGCGGCGTGGGCTTCATGACCAAGGGCTTTCTGGCGTGGCTGTTGCCGGTGCTGATCGCCCTGCCTTATATGATCTGGCAGCGCCGCGTCGGCGAGCTGCTGCGCTACGGCCCGTTGGCGATCCTGGTCGCGGTGCTGGTCTGCCTGCCGTGGGCGCTGGCGATCCATGGGCGCGAACCGGATTACTGGCGTTTCTTCTTCTGGCATGAACACATCCGCCGTTTCGCCTCGGACACTGCACAGCATGTGCGGCCAGGGTGGTTTTTCCTGCCGATCATGGTGGTGGCGTGCCTGCCCTGGTCCGGTCTGCTGCCCGCCACCCTGCTCAACGCCTGGAAACACAGGCGCGAGCCGGCCATAGCCTTTCTGGCCCTGTGGCTGTTGCTGCCCCTGGGCTTCTTCAGCCTGAGCAGCGGCAAGCTGCCCACCTACATCATGCCGTGCCTGTTACCCCTGGCGTTGCTGATGGGCCATGCCTTGATCGACCTGCTCAACCAGCGCAAAACCCGTGCGATCTTCATCAACGGCACGCTCAATTTCATCCTCGGCATGACGGCCATGGTGGCGCTGATTTACCTGCAGATCGCCAACCCGATCTACAGCAACAGCCACGCCGAAATGTTCAACCTGTCCCTGGCCTTTATCGTGCTGCTCGGCTGGATCCTGGCCAACCTGCTGCAAGCGATGCGCCCGTTGACGTTATGGGCGATGCCGGCCCTGGGTATCGGCCTGCTGGTGGCGCTGCTGCCGGCGAGCATGCCGCAGATCATTGCGGATAATGAAATGCCCGACCCGTTCGTGCTTGAGCATCTGGATGAACTGCAACACACCCGTGCTCTGCTGAGCAATGAACTGGGTTCGGCGGCGGCCCTGGCCTGGCGCCTGCGCCGGCCGCAGGTGGCGTTCTACAACACTGCGGGGGAACTGCGCTACGGCCTGGATTACCCGGATACGCAACAGCGCAAGGTCACCCTGGACAGCGTTCAGTCCTGGTTGAAGGATGCTCGAACGCAGGGTTCGGTTGGCGTGCTGATGCGCGTCAAGAACACCAGCGAACACCTTGAAGAAGGCCAACTGCCGAGCGGTGGCAAGCGCTACCGCAAGGGCAACCTGGTACTGACGATTTACCCTCAACAACCTTGATCACCCTCACAGGAAAAGCCCATGCGCTTGTGCAAAACCGAACGCGGCGCCCTCATTTTATTGCTCGGCGTCTCGGCCTTGCTCCTGCTGCTGGGCCTGGGCAGTCGCGACCTGTGGGGGCCGGAAACGCGCTGGGCGAACATCGCCCTGCAGATGCTGCAAAGCGGTGACTACTTCGATCCGTACCTGAAGGGCGCGCCCTATTACGACAAACCCCTGCCCTCCTACTGGCTGATCACCGGTCTGGCCAACATCATGGGCGGCCTGGGTCCCTGGTCACTGCGCCTGTCATCGGTGATCGCGGCCTGGCTGAGCATCTGGCTGGTGTACCTGATCGGCGAACAGCTGTTTCGCAAAGGCACCGGACTGATCGCGGGCTGGATGCTTGCCACCACCTTCTACTTCCTGTTCTGGGCCCGGGTGGCCACCGCCGATGTGCTGACCGTGTGCGGCGTGCTGGCGGCAGTCTGGTGGTATTGGCGCGGGCCGGACGACACCCGGCTTGGGCGCTATACCGTGTTCTTCCTGTTGCTGGCGGCAACGTCGCTGTTCAAAGGCTTGATCGGGTTCGTGCTGCCGGGGCTGGTGCTGCTGCCGCATCTGCTCAGCCAGCAGCGCTACAAACGCCATCTCAACCCGAGGCTGGTACTGGCGCTGCTGATCGCCGGCGCGTTCTATGCGATTCCTTTCGTACTGTCCCATCTCTACGGCGCCCCCACCTACGGCGAGAGCGGCCTGCAACTGGTGTTTCGCGAAAACGTGGTGCGTTTCTTCGACCCCTTCGACCATATGGGCCCGATCTACACCTACCTGATCTACCTGCCGGCCTACACCCTGCCGTGGGCACCGTGCTGGGTGCTCGGCGCATGGCTCGCCATCCGTCACTGGCGCCATACACCGCCCAACGTGCGCTGGCTGGTGTGGGGCCTGGGCCTGTTGTTCGTCTTCTTCACCGCCAGCGGCAGCCGACGCAGCTACTACGTACTGCCCCTGGTGCCATTTGCCCAACTGCTCGGCGCCTGGTGGCTGAGCGAACGCCTGCACCAGCAACCGGCCCGGTGGCCGCGCTGGCAAAAAGGCTTCGGTATCGCCGCAGGCCTGCTGCTGTTGGTGCTGGGTGTGATCTACCCCTGGAGCACCGGCAACGGCGGCGTCACTCGCTTTGCCGAGGATGTAAAAGCCCAGGCCGTGAAAAGCGCACCCTGGAACCAATGGCAACTGGTGCTGGTGGAAGTGGACAACAAGTTGCCGATGTACCTGCAAAACGGCGGCAAGCCGTTCTACTACGTCAGCGAAAACCAAGACTTCCCGCGCCAGGGCGACAGCGCCGCGTTCATGGCCTGGCTGGAAAAAACCAGCGGCCAGGGGTTCGATCCGCAACACACGATTATCGTTGCGCAGTACTCCAGGCAAGACCCCCAGCCGTTGGCATTTTTGGCGGCTGATCATCAAGTGGTCACGACGCAGCCGGACAATGGCGAGCGGTTATTCAAGAGTCGATCGGGGGGGAGCGTGGCGTTTATTCCCGACGGGCATTGAGTGGAAGGGGGCAAGCCCCAATGCCAGTCACTCAAGGCTTTTTGTAGGAGCGAGCTTGCTCGCGAAAAACGTCAACGATAACGCGTGCTTTCTGAATGAGCGCGGTGCCTGTGAGTTTTTCGCGAGCAAGCTCGCTCCTACAGACGGCGCTTTCAGTGCCTGGATTCGGCGGCGGTGGTTGAGATGCAAGGCTGACGGCGTTCAGCGGTGGGGCAGGCAACACCGTTAAATGTGGGAGGGGGCTTGCCCCCGATGGCGGTGGGTCAGCTGATACATCCACTGCTGACACTCCTTCATCGGGAGCAAGCCACCTCCCTCAGTGTGCCTAGATTCGGCGGCGGCGGTTGAGTTGGGGGATGGCGGTTTGCGCCACTTCCACCGGCGGCGCTTGCGGCAGCGTGCGCGCCGCCAGTTGCGCCAGTGTCGGCTGGCTGAACAGCGTCCGTGCATCCACCTCCAGCCCGGCCTTGCGCAGGCGGGCCACCAGGTTGACTGCCAGCAACGAATGCCCGCCCAGTTCAAAGAAGTGGTCGTGCCGCCCTACCCGTTCCAGTTTCAGCACCTGCGCCCAGATGGTGGCCATCAGGTTTTCCACCTCGCCCTGAGGCGCTTCATAGGCGCGGCTGATCACCGCTTCCAGCCCCGGCTCCGGCAAGGCCTTGCGGTCGAGTTTGCCGGCGGGGTTGAGCGGCAGGCTCTCGAGTTGCACGAAGGCGGCCGGCACCATGTATTCAGGCAGCTGTTCCAGCACATGGGCGCGCAACGCGTCCAGCCCGGGGGCCTGCTCGCGCAGGGTGAAGTAGGCCACCAGGCGCTCGTCGCGAATCAGCACCGCCACTTCGCGCAAGGCCGGATGAGCGGCCAGGCGCGCTTCGATCTCGCCCAGCTCCAGGCGCACGCCGCGCAGTTTGACCTGGAAGTCATTGCGCCCGAGGAATTCCAGGTTGCCGTCCGGCAGGTAGCGCACCAGGTCGCCGGTGCGATAGAGCCGGTCGCCGGCGACGAAGGGGCTGTCGATGAAGCGTTCGGCAGTCATCTCGGCCAGGCCCAGGTACCCACGGGCAACCCCGACGCCGCCAATGTGCAGTTGGCCGCTGATGCCCATCGGCACCGGTCTGTCGTGGTCATCCAGTACATACAGGCGGGTGTTGTCGATCGCCCGGCCGATCGGCAGTTGCAGCGCGGGCACCGGCGCGCCCGGTTCCAGGGTCCACGCACTGCTGTCCACCGTGGCTTCGGTGGGCCCATACACGTTATGCAAGCGCACGCCAGGCAAGCGCGCCTGCACCCCGCGCGCCAGGGCCTCGGTCAGCTCGCCACCGCCGCACAGTACGTCGGTCAGGCTGGTGCACAGGGCTGACGCTTCCAATTCGAGAAACTGCTGCAACATCGCCGGTACGAACTTGATCACGCTGATGCGCTGCTCGCGGATTACCTGCGCCAGGTACGCCGGCTCGCGATGCCCGTCGGGTCGCGCCAGCACCAGGCGCATGCCCTGGGTCAGCGGCCAGAACAGCTCCCACACCGAGCCGTCGAAGCTGAACGGCGCGCGTTGCAGCAAGGCACCACCCGCGGTCGGCGGGCACAGCCGGGAGCCCCAGTGCATGAGGTTGCCCAGGCCGCGATGCTCGATCATCACGCCCTTGGGGGTGCCGGTGGAGCCGGAGGTGTACATCACGTAGGCCAGGTGGTCGACCGTCAAACCCGGCACCACGGGGTTGTCGGCCGGTGCCTGGTGCCAGCTGCAGTGGTCGAAATCGATCACCGGCACCGCCACATCCTGCACACAATCACGGGTGGCGGCCTGGAGCAGCAGCGCCACCGGTTGGCTGTCTTGCAGCATGTAGGCCAGGCGTTCGCGGGGATAGCCTGGGTCCAACGGCACATACGCGCCACCGGCCTTGAGAATCCCCAGCAACCCCACCACCAGGTCCAGCCCGCGTTCGACGCACAGCGCCACCCGCGAATCGGGCTTTACACCCTGCTCGCGCAGGTGAAAGGCCAGCTGATTGGCGCGTTGGTTGAGTTCGCGATAGGTCAGTTGCTGCGTGCCTGCCTGCACCGCAACGGCATCCGGCAGTTGCCGCGCCTGGGCCTCGAACAGCGCTTGCACGGTGAGGGTTTCGGGATAGGCGGTGACGGTGGCGTTGAAGTCCACCAGCAGCTGTTGCAACTCGCTGGAGGGCAGTACCTGCACATCGCGCACAGGAGTCGCCGGCGCCTGTTCCAACGCCTCGACCAGAGCGCCAAGCGCGGTGGCGAGGTAACCCAGCACACGCTCGGCCCCCACTGTACGCGGCGCCTTGGCCTTGAGCCGAAAGCCGCTAGCGATGTCGTCCACCGTGAGCATCAGCGGATAACTGAGGATGTCCTCGCTGCTGAGCAAGGCGATGCCCGGCACCAGGTTCAACGCCGGCTCGGCGCTGGTGTGACGATAATTGAGCAGGCTGTTGAACAGCGGCGCGGCGCGGCTGCAACGCTGGGCCAGGGCCAACGAGGCTTGCTCATGCACGAGCAAGGCACTCAATTGCTGATGGGTGTCGGTCAATGCGTCTGCCACGCTTTGCCCGGCCAGGCGCACGCGCAGCGGCAAGGTGTTGATAAACATGCCCAGGGCACGATCCGCGCCCTCGCCCGCTTGCAGGCGACCGAGCAACACCGTGCCGAACACCACATCTTCGCGGCCGGCCACGCGGCTGAGCACCTGCGCCCACGCGAGGTGAAACAGGCTGGCGGCACTGACCCCAACCGCGCGAGCCTGGGCACGCAGGCGTTGGTTGAGTGAAGCATCGAGCGCCTGCACGCACTCTTCGATTTCAGCCCGATCCGCCTGGCGCTCCTGCAAGCCGAAGGCCAGCGTCGGTTCATCCACGTCCGCCAGGCGCTCACGAAAGAACGCCTCGTGGGCCGCTTGCCGCTGTGCTGAACGGGTCTGCGCGACCACGTTGCGGTACGGCACCGGCATCGGCAACTGCGCCTGTTGACCGAGCAGATGGGCACGAATTTCGTCCACCAGCACGGTGGTCGAGGTGGCGTCGTTGACCAAGTGGTGGAAGCGCAGCCTGGCCACCCAGCGCTGCTGGTGCGGTTCTTCGGCGTAATCCAGGGCCATCAGCGGCGCGTGGCGCAGGTCCAGCGACCGGGCGGGGTCACGCAGCGGTTCGAACGGCAACTGCGCGTGCCGCCACACCACCTGCATCGGCTGTTCAAGGGCATCCCACACCAGGCTGGTGCGCAGGATGTCGTGACGGTCGATCACCTGTTGCAGCGCCTGGGCAAACGCGTCCAACTGCTCGCGGCGCGCAAAACTGAACATCGCATGCTGCTGGTAGGGATCGCGCTCATCGGTGATGTGGTGATAGAGCAAGCCTTCCTGCAACGGCGCCAGCGGGTAGATCTCCTGCACATTGCCGGCGCCACCGGGGATGCCGGCGACGATGCGGTCCAGGCTGGGCTGGTCGAGGTCGGCCAGGGCAAGCATGTCCGCCGTAATCTGCGTGCAACCGGCCGGGATGCGATTGGCCGGCACCGCCACTTCGCCGCCGTCACTGGCCGCCGCCAACGCGGCCAGGGTGGGCTGGCCGAACAACACCTGCACATCGGCCTGCAGGCCCGCCTCGCGCATGCGCTGCACCAGCTGCACCGCCAGCAGCGAGTGCCCGCCCAGTTCGAAGAAATGGTCATGCCTGCCGACCTGTTGCACCTGCAGCAACTCGGCCCAGATCTGCGCCAGGGTGGTCTCGACGCCCTCGCGAGGCGCCTCATAGCGGCGGGTGACAAAGGCCGCCTGGGTCGGCGCCGGCAACGCCTTGCGGTCGAGCTTGCCATTGGCGGTCAGGGGCAACGCGTCAAGATGAACGTAGGCCGCCGGCAGCATGTAATCTGGCAGCGAGACGTGCAGATGGGCGCGAAGGGTTTCGATCTCCACCGGGTGATGCGCGATGAACCAGGCCAGCAATTGCCCTTCGCGATATTCCACCACGGCGGTCTTGATCGACGGATGCGTCGCCAGGGCCGCTTCGATTTCCCCCAGTTCGATACGCACACCCCGAATCTTCACCTGGTCGTCATTGCGCCCCAGGTATTCCAGGCTGCCGTCCGGCAGCCAGCGCGCCAGGTCACCGCTGCGGTACATACGGCCGCCGCTGAAGGGGTCGTCGAGAAAGCGTTCGGCCGTCAATTCAGGACGGTTCAGGTAGCCGCGCGCCACGCCTTGGCCACCGACATACAGCTCCCCCACGACGCCAACCGGCACCGGCCGTTGTTGCGCGTCCAGCAGGTAGATAAGGGCATTGGTAATGGGCGCGCCGATGTGCAGCGGCTGGCCGGCGTCAACGCGCCCGGAGGTGGCGACCACGGTGGCTTCGGTCGGGCCGTAGTTGTTGATGACGTCGAAGCGTTGCGCGCGGTTGAACCCGCGCAGGCGGTCGCCGCCGATCAGCAAGGTGCGCAAGGTGGGGTGCGCCAGGTTCTGGCTGAACGCGTATTCGGCCACCGGCGTGGGCAGGAAACACACGTCCAATGGCTGGGCGCGCCACCACTGGAGCAGCGCATCGATATCTTCCGCGCCGTCATGGGCGGGCGGCAGGTGCAGGGTCGCGCCGACGCACAGCGCCGGCCAGACTTCCCAGGCCATCGCATCGAAACCAAAACCGGCGACACTGGCGGTATGGCTGCCCGCGTGCAGGTCGAAGGCCTGGCAATGCCAGTCCACCAGGTTGGACACGCTGTGGTGCTCGACCATTACGCCCTTGGGCAAGCCCGTGGAGCCGGAGGTGTAAATCACATAGGCAAGGTGGGCCGGAGTCACTGCGACCTGGGGGTTGCCGTCGGCGCCGGGGTCGCTGGAGGCGTCCAGCGCAAGCACCGGCACACCCAGGGCCGGCAGGCGATGCAGCAGGTCGCGCTGGGTCAGCACCGCCACGGGCGCGCTGTCGTGCAGCAGATAATTCAAGCGTTCGGCGGGATGGGCCGGGTCTATCGGCACATAGCAGGCGCCGGCCTTGAGCACCGCCAGCAACCCGGCCAGGGTCTCCAGGCCGCGTCGCGCCAGCACCGCGACGCGGTCATCCGGCTGCACGCCGTGGGCCAACAGTTGGTGGGCCAGCGCATTGGCCTGCCGGTTGAGTTGCGCGTACGTCAGTTGCCGTGCCTGGTACACCGCCGCAACCGCGTGCGGCGTGCGCTCGGCGTGAGCCTCGACACGCCCATGCAGGGTCTGCGGCGCGGTGTTGGGTTGCGCGGTGGCATTCCATTGCTGCAACCGGGCCTGGTCCTGAGGCGTCAGCAACGCAAATTGGCCCACCGTCAGCGTCGTGTCTGCCAGGCCCTGCTCCAGCAAGCCGGTGAGGCGCTCTGCCAAGGCCTGCATGTCGCCCTGCTCGAAGTACGCCTCGTTATAGACGCAATGCAGGCACGCCGTGTCCTGGTAGCGGTTGCTGCGCAAGTGAATCGCCAGCGGCAGCGGCTCATGGTGGTTGGACACCTTGACCGCACGGGCCTGCACCTGACCGTAGAGCAGGTCATGGTCGTCCTGCTCGAACGACACCGACAGGTCGAACAACTGTCCGCGATCCGTACGCCGCAGGCCCAGTTCGCGGTTCATCTCACTGAGGGGGAAGCGCTGGTGGCGCATGTCCTGCTTGAGCTGATCGCGCACACCGCGCACCAGTTCAGCGAAACTCAAGGCTTCGCTGAACTGCAACCGCACCGCGCTGACCTGGGCGAACAAGCCGACCGTGGCGCGAAAGCGCGCGTTGGAGCGGTTGAGCATCGGCAGGCCCACCACCCATTCATCGCGCTGGCCGGTACGGGTGAAATACACGTACAGCGCCGCCAGCAACACATGGAACGCCGAAGCCTGGTAGCGGCTGGCCACGTGTTCCATGCGCTTGAGCAGCGCCACCGGGAAGGGTTGCACGCACGTGTTGCTCGCGGCCTTGGCGGTGTGCCTTGGCGTGAGCAGCGGCTCGGGCAGCACCTGGTATTTGTCCAGCCAATAGTCGCGATCGCGCGCGTAGCGGGCCGATTGCCGGTAGCGCTGGTCAGTGTCGATGTAGTCGATATACGACGGCGCCACCCCCTCCGGTTGCCGGCCGTGCTGCACGGCGGTGTACAGCTGGGCAAGGGATTGCAGCATCTGGCCGAACCCCCAGCCGTCGAGGATCAGGTGGTGGGCCTGGGTGCCAAGGCGGTAATGATCGTCGTCGAGCTTGATCAGGAAAAAACCAAACAACGGTTCGCCGCTCATGGCGTAGGGCCGGGCCATTTGCGTCTGGATCAAGGACTGGGCGGCGGCCTCGGGGTCGGGCAAGCCGCAGAAGTCGTACTGCGGTACTTCCACCGTCCATTCGGCGGCGAAGGTTTGCCGGGGCAAGCCATCGGCGCCGCTGTGCAGTTGGGTGCGCAATGCGTCGTGCCGGGCCACCAGCAACTCGATCGCACGCTGGATCAATGCGGGTGCGACGGCGCCGGCCAGATCAACGTAACCGCCGATGTTGTACAACGGCGAGTGACCCACGCGCAGTTGGTCAAGCCAGATGTCGTGTTGCGCGGCGGTAAGGGGGAAGCTGGCCGGCGGGCTGGAAAGTTGCGTCATAAGATCCTTCTCATGGGGGGTCAGGCACTGGCCGCGCAGGGTCGCCCATTACCACGAATTGAGCGGATTTGAGCATGGTCAAGCACAGGCGCCTGACACCCTAAACCCGGACATCCAAACGGATCGACAAGGGCTTGTCTGAGGGTTCATTGCTGAAACGATGAAAGCCATGTAGGAGATTGGCTATATCTGTCCGACGTTTAATTTGAAAAGTATTTTTTAATTTGTGTATTTTATTTATTTATCAGCATGTTAAGTATCTTTAAAGGTTCGCCCTTCCTTTTCGTCTGCTGAATTATCTGTAAGAAACGTCGAATTAATGACGCGGATTTTATGGCAGCTTGTGTCCCTCGTTTCTGCTACATACGTAGGACAAATCGCTATGGCTAAATGAAATCTCGAACGCCGAGTTACGTTCAAGCAGTACGGAGCGCCCCGAACAGACCCAGGGCCTCCGTTGACGGTTTTCGACATCAAGGATGAGATGGCTATGAGTCTGACCCCTAGTATTACCGACACCCAGAACCCACAGTTCTACGCCGAAATGGGCAAGCTCATTTCCAGCAGTGGCCAGGCCAATTTCGCCGCGAACATGCTGCACCTGGTGGACAAATGGATACCGGTTCATCTGGTGGACCTCAGCGAATGGAGCCTCGATGAGCTGCGCGACAGGGTGCTGGATATCAAGCTGCTGGGCAGTGCCGGGCTGAACGAAGACCTGCCCGCGCCCCAGACACTGCACTCGCTTGACGACCATCCGCTGCTGCGCCAGATGCTGCGCATGCAGGACCCGCTGCTGATCCAGATGAAAGCCAAGGCCGACAGCGCGCACCCGCGCGGCAGTTCGCACCAGTGCAACCTGGTCTCGCGCCAGGGCCATCGGCGCTGTGTGATTTCGTTCTACCGCCCGCCTGCCGAGCGCGGGTTTTCCCTGGCGCAGCTGTCGTTTCTCAAGTGCCTGTCCGAAACCTTGCTGCCGTTGATGGAGCGCCACGTGCAGATCCTGCGCCAGGCGCCGCACACCGAGGCGGAGCCTGGGCCCATCGGGCTGGAGCAGTCGCAATTGCAGCGTGAGTTCTACAAGCGCCTGGCGCTGAGCGACATCACCCTCTCGGCCCGCGAGCAGGAAGTTTGCCTGGGCCTGTTGACCGGCGGCACCGTGCCGCAGATCGCGGAAAAACTCAGTGTGAAAAACAGCTCGATTGAAACCTACCTCAAGCGCGCCGCCGCCAAGCTCGGCGTGAGTGGCCGACACGGCCTGGCCAAATGGATGGTGGGCGCCTGATGCAAAAATTCACCCTTGCCGCCGTTGGCGCAGCCTGGATGCTCGGCGGGTGTTCGCTGATCCCCGAGTATCAGCGCCCCGACGCGCCCGTGCCGACCCACTACCCCCAGGACGGGGTGTACCGCCAGGCGCAGGCCGGCACACTGCCCGGCACCGTGGACTGGCGCCACCTGTTCCACGACCCGGCGCTGGCGCCGTTGATCGACGCTGCATTGGCCAACAACCGCGACCTGCGGGTAGCCGCACTGAATGTGCAGGCCTTCCAGGCGCAGTACCGCATTCAGCGCGCCGACCTGTTCCCGGCGGTGTCGGCCACGGCCGCCGGCAAGCGTCAGAAATTGCCGGCGGGCGTGACCGGCACCGGCCAGTCGGCGATCACCTCCAACTACTCCGCCACTCTGGGCCTGAGTGCCTATGAACTCGACCTGTTCGGCCGCGTCCGCAGCCTCAGCGAACAGGCCATGCTGACTTACCTGGGCACCGAACAAGCGCGGCGCAGCGCACAGTTGAGCCTGGTGGCCAACGTCGCCAACGCCTACCTGACCTGGCGTGCCGACCAGGAGTTGCTGGCCCTGGCCG
>NZ_CVTO01000057.1:0-16455 GCF_900004715.1 Pseudomonas sp. 24 E 13 | reverse complement strand
GGCCCAGAGTGTGTAAAAACGCTCAAGGCCTCGTCGTCTTGGATCATTGACGTTCGTGGCTGAACGAGCGCATGGCAAATACTGCGTATTGCATCAGCCGCGACCTGGAACACGTCAACTCTGTTTATAGCCTCTGGGATGGGCCAAAATCAGCTTTTTTATGCCGATAGCGCCTTCATCAAACCGTGAGCACCGATGAGTTTCATGACTCGTTTCATGTTGTAGGCGAGCACATTTAAACTCATCTCCGCGCCCACCCCGGCCAGCTTTCGCGTCAGGAAGTGCGTCGCACCCATCCATTGTTTGAGCGTCCCGAAGGGATGCTCAACCGTCCGCTTTCGGACTCGCATCATCTCCGGCGCTTTGCTCAGCCGAAGCTGCATCTCCTCCAATACGGCTTCATGCTCCCAGCGTCGAACCCGTCGTTCCGTGCTCGGAGTGCATTGCGACTTCAACGCGCAGCCCTGGCATTTCGAACTCCAGTAACGGTGCAACGTCAGGCCTTTTTCAACGTTGGTATAGCGCCAGATCAGCGCCTCTCCAGCCGGGCAAATGTATTCGTTTTTTGCCGCGTCATAGAGGAAGGCATCGTTATTGAAACGCCCGTCTGCCTTGGCTCCAGAGGTCATCGGCTTGGGCACATAGGCGGTGATGCCGGCAGCGTGACAAGCCAGGATTTGTTCGCTTTTGAAGTAACCTCGATCAGCCACTACCGACAACGTTTCTGACGCCATAGCCTCGCGGGCCTGCTTGGCCATTGAGCTGAGTTGATCGCGGTCGGAACCGACGTTGGTCACCTCATGTGCAACGATCAAATGGTGCTGAGTATCGACCGCTGTCTGCACGTTGTAGCCGACGATTCCCGTGCCACGCGTCTTCATGGAGCGGGCGTCTGGATCGGTCAGTGAGACCTGTTTATCCGGCGATTCATTGAGATGGATTTCGATCGCGTGAAGCTCCTTCATTTGAGTTTTGAGCTTGGCGATTTTCTCTTCCAGCCGCACGGCGCTAGGCTCGGAAGCTGTGGGTTCTTGCCGATCGGCAGCATCGAGTGCAGCCAGGTAACGCTTGATGCTCGATTCAATTTCTTCCATTCGCCGCTTCAATTTGGCGCTGGTGAAATTGCGGTCGCGGTTGTTGACTGCTTTGAATTTACTGCCATCGATGGCGACCAGATTTTCTCCGAACAGTCCCAACTGCTGACACAGCACAACGAACTGGCGACAGACGCCTTGAATGGCCTTGCTGTTGTCTTTTCGGAAGTTGGCGATGGTCTTGAAATCCGGCATCAAACGCCCGGTCAGCCACATCAGCTCGACGTTGCGTTGGGCTTCTCGCTCCAAACGTCGGCTCGACTGGATGCGGTTGAGATAACCGTAGATATAGATCTTCAGCAGGATCGCGGGGTGGTAAGCCGGCCGGCCTGTGTCAGCAGGAATAGCACCCTCAAAACCCAGACTGACCAGGTCGAGTTCGTCGACAAAGACGTCGACTACCCGCACCGGATTGGTATCGCTGACGTAGTCGTCGAGGCTCTCGGGAAGTAAGGTGCCTTGGCCTCGATGTTCACCTTGGATAAAGCGCTTCATGGGCGATCCCTGCGATGAAATCCTCAGAAATCATAGCAAGAGTTCGCGAAGGCGTTTTTACACACTCTGGGCCGGGAGCTGCGGTACGCAACTGAAAGCTTCCGGCCCAAAAAAGCGGCTCCGAATCGCCGAATGAAGGCTAAGAAACCTGATCACCTATCACTATGATGGGTGCTCCGAAGGTTACATCAGATAGCCGAGTAGCCTCAGCTAATGCCCGTAAAGGGGCAGGCAAATCGAAAAGTGTCAGTGGATTCAGTGGGCGGCATTGCAGCTCATACCCCCTCAAGGCCTGGCGTGAATCGCGATGAACGTCTGACCAGTCGTACGCGAAGAACCCACGTTTGGCAAATTCAACGAAAGCGTTTACGCCAGCCCTGGCAGTGACCCGATCTACATCGGACACCTCCGGCAATGAAAGGACAAATTCTTCGGAGTTTTCGACGGAGGGCATTGCGGAATCAGGAACCGGCCCTGGCCCCCCCGTAGTGAAGAGCGCAACCTGCCCGACGGCGTCGGTGGCGACCCATCCAACATCAAAGTCCTGGAGAACGAAGGGAGCCACCATTTGCACCTACTTTATAAAAAGGGACGAGTTGATTTCCTAACTCTACTTGCCAGCCCAGAGTGTGTAAAAGCGCGTCGGCAAACTCTTAAAGCGGGAAGAAATTCGACGAGTTCATTGCCCCAGCTTTAAACATCCGGTTCTGGCCGATTACTGCCCGCTACGACAGGCAGAAATCGGCCAATAGCGGAAAGTTGGTGACTAGAAAAGTCGAAAGCGGAACGAGCCATCGAGACTGCGGCGACTACGCCCTATCTATTCGCCCGGAGTAGCAACCCTGCTTGGCATTGTGAACGTGAATGTAACTAACCCCTGGATCAGCAAACATCCGAGTAACAACAGGTTCTATCGCTATTCCATCTACGACGTCGGCATTGAGCATCATCCCATCATCAGTGAATGCACGAAGTGATAGCAGACGGATTCGCATAGACTCGGGTATCTGATCGACTGCGTCATAAGCTTGCGTAGCCCACTCCCTTATGAAGATCGCATGTGAGGCACGGTATGGCGTCTCGGCTGGCTGAGAGAGATGGTTGAGTAAAAGCACACTCTGACCTAGCTCTGCATCCTTTATTTCGATACGGTCAGGAAAGCCTGGGTTGCTGTCGACCATGTAACGCTTTATCCCGAGAGATGCTAGCTCTTGGTCGGGCAATCCAAACAGTGACTGGAATGGCTCGGGGGAAAGGCCAGTTATACGAAACGCCATGGTTAAACTCCTATTAGTTGGAGTCGTATCAGGCTGGAATTCGTCCAGCACTTACTATCCGTTTCTTGCTGCCTTATTCAAGCTGACCGAGACCGACTGCTTAGGGTCGAAAACGGTCTCACCTGAGCGACTGCTTTTGGCCGGTTAGCGACCGTCGCTCTGATTAGCCATCCTTGTCTTTCCACACGTGGAGGACTTGTCATGAACATCATCGCTACCTGCGGCCGTCAGCCCTGGAACAAAGGAAAACTAGTCGGGCAGAAAGCCCCACTCCGACTGAGAGATATCTGGGCCATCCGAGTAAGGCTTCAAATTGCGAAAAGAACCCGGGATCTGGCTCTCTTCGATCTGGCCATCGACAGTAAGCTTCGAGCCTGCGACTTAACCAAGCTCCGCGTGCGTGATGTCGCCCATGGCGAGCACGTATCATCACGAGCCATGGTGATGCAGCAGAAAACGCAGCGACCAGTGCAGTTTGAGATCACTGAGCAAACACGGTCAGCTCTCGTGGCCTGGATACATCAGGCACAACTTCGCAGCGAGGACTGCCTTTTTCCTAGCCGGCTACATACCTCAGACCATCTATCCACTCGTCAATACGCTCGTATCGTCAAAGGCTGGGTGAAAGCCGTAGGCCTTGATCCAGCCATGTATGGCACTCACACAATGAGACGTACGAAGGCATCACTAATCTATCGCAGAACGAAGAACCTACGGGCGGTTCAGTTGCTGCTCGGCCATACGAAGCTGGAGAGCACTGTTCGATATCTGGGTATTGAGGTCGATGACGCCCTGGAGATGGCGGAACAGACTGAGGTTTGATCATGCATAGCGACGGTCGAAGTCAGGCCGTCGCTAACCGGCCAATTGCAGACCGTGGATGTGTCTGGAAAACCGAGGTCGATTCATTGTCCTGCGCACTACTCGGCGGCAGAGGATTAGAAGTCGATGGTCCGCCGTGTCAGGTCGAGTACCACTATATCTACACCTCCCTGCTGGAATGCCTTGCACCGTTGCTCCAGCATGTCCTTCATGACGGATGGCGAGCTGGGTCTTGCAGTCTTGCCCCCTGGGCTGGTGAGGATATGTTTGCGATTCGCCTGCCTGCCAAACCACAACACCAGATAGATACCCTTGCCTCTTGCCCGGTTAGGAGCTTCCTGTTTCCAAGGGAATAATAGCGGTGCTTAAGAGGCTACCGACCTGAAGTTGCACACTTTAAGCAGATTGAGCTTAGCGGACGGATTGAGAGTCGAGGAGAAACTCACAGAGTTTTTAGCTATTGGACCGCACCACCAGCACCGACGCCTGCCAAGGTAGGCTGAGCGCCAATCCGAAGCCACCGTTGTTGTTCCGTCGCCAGTAACGCTCGATTCGGTATTATGGGGAGCAACGGAACAACCTGCCAACGCTACGCCTGCGGAGTCAACGAAAAATAATGGATATCACATGGGTGGAAATTGCCTTTGGCACAATCGTGATCTTTGCTCAGGGCCTTTCACTGTGGTTCATGTATTTTTTGTTTAAAAAGCTGAAAAAGCCTAAGCTTGCTGCCCCAGCCTATTCACCGGGCACTGGCCTTGATGGGAAAGCGTTCCCGGTGTTATCGACGTTTACTGGATTGCGTGGTGTTCCATGGATTGCGGTGGCAACCAATAGTTTGAGTCCAGTATTCCGCCTTGACGGGAAACAGTTGATTTACCGAGTCATACGGCAACGGCAACGACTATTAAGCGATGTTTTGCGGGTGGACACGCGCAGTGCATATGGGACCTTCAACTTGGTTTTTGAGTTCGCCGATTCACCATTTACGTTCATCGTTAACCTCGGGAGCCCATTACGGGTCACCTATGTCCTTTCAATACTTCCTCCCAATATCCCGTTATCTGAACGAGCTCAAGCGGCCCGGATAATGAAGGTGGATCAATGAATGGTTGGACGTTTTCGATTGAAAGCCATTACAACTAGCCAGGGATGCCGTGACCATGAACAAAGGCTTCTACCGTGCAGACAAACAACTGCCTCTCAGCCCTTCGTACTCGCTAGCTCCAGGCCTGGTAAAAGTCTGCGGTACCGTGGTGCTCAAAGAGTCTCGTTTTTCTCCGGTAGATGGCGTGCCCTGTGCGGGGTATTCACTGCAGATCCAGGAGAGCTACCGCAATAAAGATGATGAGGACGAATGGCGGACGGTATTTACCGATGCCCAGTGCAATGACTTTACCCTCAAAGATACCCACGGCTGTGTGGATGTCCTCGCCGAAGGTATTGCGTTGTTCTCAGGCCAGGTGCCGCAACTGGGAGATTATCGTTACACCGCAGGTCCTCGCCGCCGGCAAGGAGAGATTCTGCTCAGCGAAAGCCTGGAGGTCGTCGTGATTGGCGCCGCTATCCAGCGCAACGGCAAAATCGTGATTGCTCAGGGCGAACAAGCCGGTGCAGTGTTCGGCGTAGAACGGCTACGTAGCGTAAAAAATCACCGCGTCGCTGTCCCGGCGTGGCGTGCCCTCGGTGTGTGTGGGGCCTTGGTGGCGCTGTTCAGCCTTGCGCTGCTGGTTATTGATAAGTCGCAATGGGCCCAGTGGCAATTGCCCAGCCGCGAGACGTTCCAGCAGATGAGCGCATTGGGGCCGTTCTACGAATGCGTGGCTTTATTGTATCAGCGCCAGGGGGCATCGCTGCCGTTGATGGCTGCTTTCGGTTGGACGGGGATGGTTTTAGTGCTGATGGGGGGCGCCCGGTTGCTGCTCTATCGAGATATCCAAAGGGTGGTGCAGCCCATACTCATTGGCTGGTGGGTGGTGGGAGTCATCGGCGGCGCTCTGGTGACCTGGGCGCTGGTGGTGGTTGAGCTTGATCCGTTCAAGGCCTTTTTGATCTGGCTGAGTGTGATCATCGTTGCCCTGGGCTTTTCCATAACCCAACAACGGGCCTTGCGGGCGTTGGTGGCAAGCATCCTCAAGAGCGTATCTCCCTAAGGAAACTCTGAAAAAAAGATCGATGACAAACACCAACAGCCCCGCCGCCTTGATCGAGGCCGCAGACAACGAACTGGATGCGCTGCGCCGTGACGCAGAACGGTATTGCGTGCGGATCGAAGAAGGGACCACCGTGCACCGTGCCGGTGGGGGGGGCCTCTGGTGCGACAAGCGCCTTCCAGCCGCGAAAGATCCAGCAGCCAAGAGTTAAGGGAATTATCGACCGCTT
Source organism: Pseudomonas sp. 24 E 13 (assembly GCF_900004715.1). NCBI lineage: Bacteria > Pseudomonadati > Pseudomonadota > Gammaproteobacteria > Pseudomonadales > Pseudomonadaceae > Pseudomonas > Pseudomonas sp. 24 E 13. The sequence goes on along the minus strand of NZ_CVTO01000057.1, from coordinate 10,385 downwards.
TACCCCGAGCCCTGGCCGTCACAAAACCACAGGCGCAAAACCTCGGTGTCGCTCGCATCGATATGCACAACCACCCTCCGCTGCGCAGCTCAACGTCTCGAACCTTGATGCGACGACGCAACAGCGGTGAAAACTATAATCGACTTCTTCTTGCCCGATATGGGCAGAATGATCGGGAACTGATCACGACTCCGCCGTTGTACCCACCTTTCAAGGACGTTGCTTATGACAAGCTATCCACGCTGGTTGCTCTATGTGACTCTCGGCTTTACTTCCCTGACCGCGCATGCGGTTCAAGCCGACGACGCACTGCCTTTCACGGTCGAGGCTGCCGATGGCTATGAGCAGGAAATTGCGCTGACCAAAAAGGCCGAAGAAGGCGATATTTCCGCAGCTTTTAATCTGGGCTACACCTATTACATCCGACAGGATTATCCCGGCGCCATACGCTGGTATGACAGGGCTGCGGAGCTAGGCAACGACCGCGCGGCTTTCGAGATCGCGATCATTTACCGTGATGGCCTGTTAGGCGAACCCGACCAGAAGAAAATGATTCAGTACCTGACGCTCGCCACCAAGCACGGCCTGGACCTGGCGAACATTGAGCTCGCCGCCAGCTATTTACAGGGAACCGGCGTCAAGCAGGACGTGAAAAGCGCCATGTACTTTTACGAAAAGGCGGCCAAAAATGGTAATGCTGAAGCCCAGTTCGCTTTAAGCAAGCTCTATTGGAGCGCCGACCGAGGCGTCGAGGACTCCTTCGCCTTGGCTGGTGGGCAACTCGATGAATGGGACGCGCGCTACAGCAGCGACGATCGCAAAGCCGGATATTGGCTATGCCAGTCGGCCCAACAAAACTATGCCCCCGCACAGTACGCGCTGAGCTACGCGTACGGATTTGGGCAAGGGGATATCCCCTTGGATCAAAAGCAGCGACAGCTCTGGTTGCGCAAAGCCGCGGCCAATGGATCGGAAGAGGCACAGCAACAGATCGCGTACTCCAGCGTTGCCTGGTACACCGCCGCCGAGCGCTGGGTCAAGGAGTTGTTCGAGACCACGCCTGAGCCGACGTGTCCGAATGATGCAGGGGTGTTGAAGGGCTGATTGGGCGGTTCTGAGTGCAACACCGAGCTATTGACGTGCGACCTGGCACTGCTACCAGCGCGCAACTGATCATTCTATCGAAAAATCGCCAGATGTTATTGAAAAAGTCGTTTCGTAGGAAATAATATTAGTTGCTCTATATTAATCCCCGCCTCATAGTTACCGGGATGATCGGGGCAGTTCTGATGAATGAACTGACTCGATCCCTCAACTCGAATATCTTATGTAGTATTGCCCGCCAGAATCGAAAAACAAGAAAATTTACCACTGACCACACGCTAATATTAGATAAGGGATGCGATGAAAAACCTCAGAAGTTACGATCCAATATGGATGGGTGTTCTGACTGGATTGGCGGCTCTAGTTTTATGGTATTTCGCGAGCCTTGCAATTGAAAAACAAGTGATACCTGCAGCGGATAAGGTTTGGCCTTTTTTTCTGCCGGCATTGGCGCTTTCGCGGGCTCATACTTCGCCTTCTTATTTCGTAAACATGAGGAAGAGCAAATAAATCTCAAAAAGAGAAAAAGTGCGTTGGATGCATGTTTATTTACATTGGCGCGGCAGTACAACGCATTGTATCAAATTAAAGAAACTTACGATGCTTTCCCGGAAATTGTAGAAAGGGCGATCTCTATGCCTGCTATTAAATTTCCCGAATATAAAGATGTAAGAATTGATTTTGATAGTCTTAACTTCTTGTCAGATATCGAAAAAATTGCCCATCCCCTCAATCTGACCACAGAACAAGAACGTTTTGAAGCAGCTTTAAGAAGCGTAGAAATCAGAGCTAAATTTCATGCGGAAAAACTTCAACCCGCCATTGAGCAGCACAATATTAACGGACGCGAGCTATCTGGCGACGAACTAGAGATAGTGCTGGGAGAACTATTATTTAACACTGCGATAAATTACGTCCAATACACCTATAGGCACCTTTATGATAGTTTAATTTCCATTGATGAAATCCATCAGAAAACTTGGAAAATTGCCAAGTCTCTCTTTCCCGAAAAAAATTCCTGCCCTCAAAATCACAAATGGACGAACTTAACAAGAATGGACTGTTCAATCCGCCAGAATGACAATTGAAATTAATGTAAATAATGATTTTATTGTGCTTCGGTGTCGCCGGGTTTAGCTGCACTACCTCATCGCCACTTAGGTCATTGATCTGTTGCAGGCGTGATTGCAATATTTCTAACTCGCTCATTGCTCAAATTTGCGCAACTTACTTAAATAGAACCAAAGCCCAATATTCTACGGAATAATGCCCATCAGTTGCGGCGGAATCCGCAGGGCAGCGAGCTGTTCATGAAAGGATCCTATTGGCCGAAAGTTAACGGCACGACTGACCGCTTTTGGCCGATTCTGTTGAAAAAGTCGGGCGTGGTTTTCGCCACAGAAAAATCCGCGCCTGAGATCAAAATCTAAAAACGGCGCAGAGGTATTCGGACTCGGATTTCACGCAGCAGCGCATAAAAAAGACGTTTTTGTCGATCCGTATTCTGGCTGCTTGAGAAAACCGACTTTTTCAACAGAATCGGCCGATTACTGCCGCTCGTGACGGGCAGCTATCGGCCAAAAGCGGCCCTTCGCAACAGGCATAAATCGGCCAGAAGCGGTCATTCATACGCGTCTACCAAGTTGGCATTCAGAACGGCGCGACAGGCTAGAACCTACTATTCAGTGCAGTCGTCCTGTAAATCGCTCTTCAGGGGATCCGGCAGCTAAAACGGCTTCGGCTTTTATCAGCGTGCCATCGAAATCTGCCGGCTTATCCAGCCCTATCCGTGCGCTGGTGCAGTAAAGCGTTTCATAACCAAGTCCCGCTAACACCGGACAAGTGGTCTGAATACACGGGGAGTCGATCACGCTGTCAACTTTGCCGTCAGTCGCGTAACGCACGACTCTGCTACCGCCCCATTCCGCATTCCAGAGAAAGCCCTGCGCATCAATACAAGAACCGTCTGGAGCACCCTGACCGTTGACTGTAGTGAATACACGCTGGTTTTCTAGCGACGGGTAATCGCAGCAGAAAATGCATCCTTGCAGGGAGTCCGCGTAATACATGGTGGAACCGTCCGGGCTAAAACAGATGCTGTTCGGGATCGCCACTTCGGGAAGGTCCAGCGTTTCAGTCTTGAGCGTCGCGGCATTGAACCGGTGAAATCGCCCTATAGTTTGCACCGCCTCACCGGCATCCATAGTGCTAAACACAAAGTTGCCCATACGGTCGCAGCGGCCATCATTGACCCGGGTTCCGGGTACTCCAGGCGTGATGGTAATTTTGGTGAAGCGAAGAGTACTCAGGTTGTAATAACCTAGGCAGGAGGCCAATCCCATTAGCAATACGTCTGTATTGGTCGTAAGGGCGAACGACCCCAGCGGCTCGGGCACTCGCCAGTGCTGTACTTCACCGCTCACGGGGTCCAGAGCAAGCAGTTCGCAACCAGGGATATCGGTCCAGAACAGGCGTTCCGTTCTTTCACACCAGACAGGGCACTCGCCAAGAAGACTGGTGGTGCCGCTTAGGGTTTTAAACATGGTTGCGTCCTACGAAACAGGATGGGGCAAACAAGGCAGTCAGTTGGAGAAAAGCGCTGACCACCTGTCACCGAACAGGGCGATGGCCAGTCCTGCGAGCATCACCATCGACCCGGCCAACTTGATGAGAGACACCGGCCTTTCCGATGCCCCCATCAATCCGAAATGATCGATAACCAGTGAGGAGATAATCTGACCTGCGATAGCGAGGCCCAGCAGGGCTGACAGGCCGATTTTTGGCGCAAGCACCACATAACTAAGCAAGGCACCGGCACCCAGCAGACCGCCCAGCAGGCTCCACCAGGGCTGGGCAGGTATAGCCGCCAGTGAGGCCACTATCCCGCCACGCATCAATGAAAAGACGCCCAGGCACACCGCTCCGGCAGTAAATGAGAACAGCGCCGCCGCTACGGAATCTCCACCCACACCTTTAGCGAGTTGACCATTCAGCGTGGTCTGCAGGGTAATGCCAAGCCCCGCGGCGATGGCCAGCAGGTAGTAAGCTGCGTTCATTTCGCGCCTCCTTACTTGGCTGACTCAAGCGGCATGAATGTCTCGGCAAAAATATCCGGCTGGTAGCCTGCGGCAGCAAACAGATGCTCACGGGATTCGTCGATTGCTGCACGCAGCCTTTCGCTGTCCACGCCCAGCACCTTGCCGCCGCGCTTGACGATGCGCCCGCCAATCATGACCGTGTCGACATTGCTGCGTTCGGCCGCGTGTACCACGGTGCCGAATGCGTTACCCGACGGGTAAAGGTTGATGTCCTGCGCATTGATAAGGATCAGGTCGGCCTGTTTGCCGGGGGTCAGGGTGCCGACTTTGTCCTGCAATCCTGCACAGGTGGCGCCGTCAAGAGTGGCGGCTTTGAGCAGGCCATGAGCCGGCAGGGTCACCGGATGATGCTCTGCGCCGCAGCAGCGCTGCTGGTGCATGCCCATGACGCGTTGCAGGTAGAACGCCACCCGCATCTCCATGAACATGTCACCGCTATAGGAGGTTTCGTTATCGACACTCAGCCCCGGGCTGATGCCGTGACGCTGGGCCGACTGCATGGCGAACATTCCATCTTCAATGCCGTAGTGGGCATCTGAACGCGGGCATACGTTGACCCGCACGCCAGCCTCGCGAATGATTTTCCAGCCGGCGTCCGGCAGCGCTGTGCAGTGGTTGAAGATGTTATCGGGGCGCAGCAGACCCTCGCGATGCAAACCCTCCAACTCAGCTGCCATGTCCCCGCCGAAGAATTCGGTAATGATAGGCAGCCCCAAGCGCCGGGCCTCAGCCCATAGCTCAGGCTCCAGCTGCGCCATTACCGCCAGCGAGAGCAGCGGGTTGTCACCGTTCTTGACGTATTTCCCCTGGAGACGCTCCAGGTTGCCGGGCCAGTGGGCTTTGTCCCACTCACCAGAAACTGGCGCACCGGAGGCGTGTACAGACCGGATACCAGCATCGAGCAGCGCCTCGACCGCGGCGTCGGAGTGCGCGCCGGTGCGGCTGTTGTGCGAGTTATCGACCACGGTCGTGATGCCCGCATCGATGCACCCCAATGCAGTCAGTAGATTGCCAATATACATGTCAGCCGGGCGATAGTATTTGGCGAACGAGAAGTGCGTTGCGTTGCAGTAGTCTTCCAGGGTTTCGGCATTCGGATTGATTCGACGCAGTTGGCCCTCCCAGGAGTGACGATGCGTATCGACCATGCCGGGCATGGCAATCATGCCGGATGCCTCGATAACCATAGCGTCGCCGGCCTCGATGTTTTCACCTATGGCCGTGATGGTGCTGCCTTCGATAAGGATATCGCCGCGCGCCAGATTGCCGATATCACCGTCCATGCTCAGCACAGTGGCGCCGCGGATAAGGGTGCGGGCGGCCTGAGCGGTCGGGGCCTGCACAATGCTGCGGTTATATTCAGCCATTTTCTGTACACCTCTTCAAATTTCGTTGGAAGCAATGTACGCAATGCGATACTGCGGGAAAAAGATGGTTAAACTGTTTTTATTATTCAATATCTACGAATAATAACGACTTTACCCGATCACTGCTTTGAGGCTGCTAACAGTCATGGACCGTATTCAAGCGATGCAGGTTTTCGTACGTGTGGCTGAAGCAGGAAGCTTTATCCAGGCGGCGCAGACGCTCTCTCTGCCGGCCTCCACAGTTACCAGCAGCGTTAAAAATCTTGAGAAGTACTTGCAGGTACGCCTGCTGAACAGAACAACGCGTCGGGTCAGCCTGACCTCTGAGGGCGCACAATATCTGGCGCAATGCCGGGAAATATTGGAGCTGATCGAACACACAGAGACCAGCCTGACGGATTCCGTAAAACGGCCACAGGGGCGTTTGCGTGTCGATATGCCGGGTGGCATTGCACACTTCATCGTCATGCCAAACCTGCAAGACTTCTACAGGCGCTACCCGGATATCTACCTGATGATAGGCGTCAACGATCGGCAGGTTGATCTGGTTCAAGAGGGTGTCGATTGCGTTATTCGTACAGGCGAGCTTGATGACTCAACGCTCGTTGCGCGCCCACTCGGTCGGTTTCGCTGGGTAACCTGTGCGTCTGCCGCCTATCTCGAAGAGAACGGCACTCCGCAAAATCCGCAAGATTTGTCTCACCACCGGGCCATCCATTACTTCTCGGGCCGCGCAAGGCAAGCAGGTGAAATGCGCTTTGCCCGTGGTACCGAAAAAATCTCAGTCCCGGTGAACGGCACAGCGGCCGTCAACGAGACTGGGCTTTACATCAAAATGTGCCTTGAAGGCTTCGGGCTGGTGCAGCTCGCTGAGAACGTGGTCAGCGAGCATCTGCGAGAAGGGCGACTGGTCGAAGTGCTTGCTGACTGGCAGCCCGCATCGGTTCCTGTTCACCTGCTATACCCGCATCAGCGCTTTTTATCGCCAGCTGTGAGCGCATTCGCTGACTGGATTGCTGGGCTTGTTCGCGACGATGATTCAGCAGATTCAAGTTGAACGTTGCGCCCGGCCAGCATGCCGGTGAATGCTCCGGCTACGGAGATTGCGGCTGTGATCAGCAGCGGTCCTGTCCAGCCACCGGTCCAGTCGTGCAGTTGGCCCAGCAGCAAGGGGCCTGCGGCTGCCATCAGGTAGCCGACGCACTGCGCCATTCCTGAAAGTGCCGCCGTGTCACCGGCATTTTTTGTGCGCAAGCCGATGAAGGTCAGGCCGAGCATCATGCTGGCACCAGAGCCGAAGCCCAGGACCGCGGCCCACAACATGGCGTAGTCTGGCGCGTAAATGAGCCCGATCAGGGATGAGGCGGTTAACAGGCTGACGGTAGCGGCTGCCAGTTTCTGGTCTTTGAGACGACGAAGCGTGGCCGCCAGAATCAAGCCGGGAATGGCCGTCGTCAGTTGAAGCGTGCCGTGTACCGTGCCTGCTTGCTCCGGGGATATGCCATGGTCCATCAGAATGGTCGGCAGCCAGCCGACGGCGACATAAAAAGGCATCGCGTTCAGCCCCATGAACAGTGTGACCTGCCATGCCAGCGGCGAACGCCAGACGGCCACGGTTGGCGCTTGTTTCGGACCTGACAGATTTACGTGTTCGTGTTTTTTCAACTGCGGCAGCCACACCACCAGCGCCAACAACGGGGCTGCGACCAACAAACTCAGGGCAATCGGCCATCCCCATGATTGGGTCAGCGGAACTATTACGGCTGAACCGACAGCGCCCGCTGCACCCATGGTGATGGAATAAGCGCCGGTCATGGACGCCATTTTTGTCGAGAAGTCGCGTTTGATCAGGCCGGGCAGCAGCACGTTGCCCAGGGCGATCCCAGTGCCTATCAATATCGTACCGGCGTACAACGCCCACGCGCTGCCTGTGGAGCGGAGCAGGATGCCCGCTGAAATGACCAACAGTGCACCGAAAAGCGTGCGCTCGATGCCGAACCTGCGGGCGACCGATGCGCTGAGCGGGGAGAAGGCTGCAAAGGCAAGTAATGGCAGTGAAGTAAGCAGGCCTAGAGCTGAGGCGCTCAAGCCAAAATCATTCTGGATCAGCGGCAAAACGGGCGCGATGCTGGTAAAGGGAACGCGCAGGTTCACGGCGATAAGCAGAATGCCTGCGACGAGCGCGATGGCATGCCACTTGTTTTTTGTATCTGACATATTCTTTATCTGTCCTCTTGAAAGAAGACAACTGTAGAGAACTTCAGGCCCGTATAATATAGATATCAAGACACCCGATACCTAAATTATGCCAAGCTCAAAAAATATCGTTTCCTCGCCGGAAGATTTCGATTCAGACCTTTTCGCCCAGGCAGCGATTGCCCTCAAGGTTGCGCCTGACCTCAATGATTCGGGTGCCCGCCCGCATGATCATCGTAAAGGCCAGCTGATCCTGTCTTTGCATGGCGCAGTGAGCTGTGAGGTGCAAAATGCACTCTGGCTTGTCCCTCCCCAGCACGCCGTATGGATCCCTGGCGGCACGCCGCACAGTTGCCGAGTGACCGCAAACGCCCGGACCTGCTTTCTGTTCGTTGAGCCCGGTGCGGCAGCCATGCCTGAAGAATGCTGCACGGTTGCCATTACGCCCCTTGTTCGGGAGATGGTCCTGCATCTCGCTGAACAGGAACCTGCTTACCATTCCGAGGGCAAGACAGCTCGGCTGGTTACAGTGCTGCTTGAGCAGCTTTCCGATGCCCCGCTGAAAGAGCTGCATTTGCCGATATCAGACCACCCCAAGATCAAACAAATCGCGGATACGCTCTTCTCAGATCCAGGCGACCGAACCACGTTGCGCGAGTGGGCCACTCGGCTTGCAACCAGTGAACGAACGCTGGCCAGGCTTGTAGAAAGCACGACCGGGCTGAGCTTCGGACGCTGGCGTCAACAATTGCATTTGATGATCGCACTGAGTCATTTGGCGGAGGGGGTATCCGTGCAACGTGTGGCGGGCATCCTGGGATATGACTCTGTTAATGCATTCATCACTATGTTCAAGAAAGCACTGGGTAAACCGCCTACTCAGTATTTTTCCTCTCTGCGCTAGTGCTCTGCTGGCTGATACAAAGCGCCGAGGCTGTAGAACGATCTGTCTGCTATTGGCCCAGAGTGTGTAAAAACGCCTTCGCGAACTCTTGCTATGATTTCTGAGGATTTCATCGCAGGGATCGCCCATGAAGCGCTTTATCCAAGGTGAACATCGAGGCCAAGGCACCTTACTTCCCGAGAGCCTCGACGACTACGTCAGCGATACCAATCCGGTGCGGGTAGTCGACGTCTTTGTCGACGAACTCGACCTGGTCAGTCTGGGTTTTGAGGGTGCTATTCCTGCTGACACAGGCCGGCCGGCTTACCACCCCGCGATCCTGCTGAAGATCTATATCTACGGTTATCTCAACCGCATCCAGTCGAGCCGACGTTTGGAGCGAGAAGCCCAACGCAACGTCGAGCTGATGTGGCTGACCGGGCGTTTGATGCCGGATTTCAAGACCATCGCCAACTTCCGAAAAGACAACAGCAAGGCCATTCAAGGCGTCTGTCGCCAGTTCGTTGTGCTGTGTCAGCAGTTGGGACTGTTCGGAGAAAATCTGGTCGCCATCGATGGCAGTAAATTCAAAGCAGTCAACAACCGCGACCGCAATTTCACCAGCGCCAAATTGAAGCGGCGAATGGAAGAAATTGAATCGAGCATCAAGCGTTACCTGGCTGCACTCGATGCTGCCGATCGGCAAGAACCCACAGCTTCCGAGCCTAGCGCCGTGCGGCTGGAAGAGAAAATCGCCAAGCTCAAAACTCAAATGAAGGAGCTTCACGCGATCGAAATCCATCTCAATGAATCGCCGGATAAACAGGTCTCACTGACCGATCCAGACGCCCGCTCCATGAAGACGCGTGGCACGGGAATCGTCGGCTACAACGTGCAGACAGCGGTCGATACTCAGCACCATTTGATCGTTGCACATGAGGTGACCAACGTCGGTTCCGACCGCGATCAACTCAGCTCAATGGCCAAGCAGGCCCGCGAGGCTATGGCGTCAGAAACGTTGTCGGTAGTGGCTGATCGAGGTTACTTCAAAAGCGAACAAATCCTGGCTTGTCACGCTGCCGGCATCACCGCCTATGTGCCCAAGCCGATGACCTCTGGAGCCAAGGCAGACGGGCGTTTCAATAACGATGCCTTCCTCTATGACGCGGCAAAAAACGAATACATTTGCCCGGCTGGAGAGGCGCTGATCTGGCGCTATACCAACGTTGAAAAAGGCCTGACGTTGCACCGTTACTGGAGTTCGAAATGCCAGGGCTGCGCGTTGAAGTCGCAATGCACTCCGAGCACGGAACGACGGGTTCGACGCTGGGAGCATGAAGCCGTATTGGAGGAGATGCAGCTTCGGCTGAGCAAAGCGCCGGAGATGATGCGAGTCCGAAAGCGGACGGTTGAGCATCCCTTCGGGACGCTCAAACAATGGATGGGTGCGACGCACTTCCTGACGCGAAAGCTGGCCGGGGTGGGCGCGGAGATGAGTTTAAATGTGCTCGCCTACAACATGAAACGAGTCATGAAACTCATCGGTGCTCACGGTTTGATGAAGGCGCTATCGGCATAAAAAAGCTGATTTTGGCCCATCCCAGAGGCTATAAACAGAGTTGACGTGTTCCAGGTCGCGGCTGATGCAATACGCAGTATTTGCCATGCGCTCGTTCAGCCACGAACGTCAATGATCCAAGACGACGAGGCCTTGAGCGTTTTTACACACTCTGGGCC
>NZ_CVTO01000044.1:0-1582 GCF_900004715.1 Pseudomonas sp. 24 E 13 | reverse complement strand
GGTCTGGGGCAACAGCCTGACCGCCGGGTTCGTGCTGATGGCGGCCTTGCTGCTGGGCGCCGCACTCGGCCTGCCGGTGCTGCTCAATGGGGTGTTGAAGGGCGTGCTGGGACGCAGCCGTTCGGTGCTGGGCCAATGGTTTCTCGCCGACTGCCGTCAGCAATTGCCGGCCCTGAGTCTGGCCCTGATGGCATTGTTGCTGGCCCTGGCGGCGAATATCGGTGCGGGCTCCATGACGTCGGGGTTTCGCAGCACGTTCAATAACTGGCTGGAGCAGCGTCTCACCGCCGAGCTGTACCTCAACCCGCAAAATCCGGCCCAGGCGCAGCACTTGCAAACCTGGCTGGCGCAACAACCACGGGTGCGCGCGGTGCTGCCCGGCTGGCAAGTCGCGGTGCAGTTGCAAGGCTGGCCGGCGGAGGTGTTCGGCGTGGTCGACGACCCCACCTATCGCCAGCACTGGCCGCTGCTGGAGGCGGCAAGCGCGCCCTGGGACCGCTTGCTGCAGGACGACAGCGTGATGCTCAGCGAGCAATTGGCGCGACGCTTGAACGTGCGCCTGGGCGACACCATTCAATTCCCCACGCCCCAGGGCCCATGGGCACCGACAATCGTCGGCATCTACGCCGACTACGGCAACCCCAAGGGCCATCTATTGGTCAACGCCAAGCACTTGCTGGCGCATTGGCCGACGCTGTCACCGGTGCGTTTCAACCTGCGCGTGGCACCCCAGGATGTGCCGCCGCTGGTGCGGGATGTGCAGCGTGAGTTCGACCTGGAAGACAGCCGCATCATCGATCAACAGCAATTGAAGGGGTGGTCCAGCCAGGTCTTCGAGCGCACCTTCGCCGCCACCGCCGCGTTGAACAGCCTGACCCTTGGCGTGGCGGGTGTGGCGCTGTTCATCAGCCTGTTGACCCAGAGCCAGAGTCGCCTCGGCCAACTGGCGCCGTTGTGGGCACTGGGGGTCACGCGCCGCCAACTGATGCTGCTCAACCTGGGCCAGACCTGGCTGCTGGCGGTGCTTACCCTGGTGCTGGCGTTGCCCCTGGGGCTGCTGCTGGCGTGGTGCCTGGATGCGGTGATCAACGTGCAAGCCTTTGGCTGGCGCCTGCCATTGCAGGTGTTCCCCGGGCAGCTGGCGCAGTTGATGGGCCTGGCGATGCTTGCCACGCTGCTGGCGTCGGCCTGGCCATTGTGGCAGCTGTACCGCAGCCGCCCGGCGGATTTGTTGAGGACGTTTGCCCATGAAGATTAAAGCGTTGGGGCTGGCGCTGTTGCTGCTGCTGAGCGCATGCGATAAAGCCCCCGCACCCCAGGAAAGCTTTGCCGGTCTTGGCAGCGATGCCGCCGACTTCGTCCAGGTGGTGCCCGGCAAAGTGTTCGCGTTCCCCGAGGACCACGGCCCACATCCAGGCTTTCGCATCGAATGGTGGTACGTCACCGCCAACCTCAAGGACGCCCAGGGCAACGCCTTCGGCGTGCAGTGGACGTTGTTTCGCAATGCCGTGAAGTCCGGGCCAGCGCAACCGAGCTGGCGCGACTCCACGATCTGGCTCGGCCATGCCGCCGTCACCTCCGC
>NZ_CVTO01000125.1:7027-87368 GCF_900004715.1 Pseudomonas sp. 24 E 13 | reverse complement strand
AACTTACTTAACTCTTTGTTTACCAAGGAGTTTTCCGTTTCGACTGCGCCGGAAGTGGGGCGAATTATAGAGAGATATAATTCGCCGTCAACCCCTAATTAGAGACTTATTCGGATTTGAGCGTAATACGCGCAAATGCCTTCTTCCCCGCCTGGCAAACGTGGGTAGCGCCCAGCTCGTATGTAAAGGTGCGATCGACCACTTCACCATCTATACGCACACCACCCGAACCGAGCAGGTCACGCGCCACCGCAGAGTTCTTCACCAAACCTGCCTTATTAAGGACTGCCGCGATCGGCATCGCCTCAGCCGCAGTCAATTCGATCTCCGGCAGGTCGTCCGGCAACTCGCCATCCTTCATGCGATTGCCCGCCGCACGGTGAGCGTTGGCCGCAGCCTCTTCACCATGGAAGCGCGCCACGATCTCTTCGGCCAGCTTGATCTTCACATCACGCGGGTTGGCACCCGCCTCCACATCAGCACGCAACGCATTGATTTCATCCATCGAGCGAAAGCTCAGCAATTCGAAGTAACGCCACATCAACGAATCCGGAATGGAAACCAGCTTGCCGTACATCACGCCCGGCGCTTCCTGGATACCCACATAGTTACCCAAGGACTTGGACATCTTCTTGACGCCGTCCAACCCCTCCAGCAACGGCATGGTCAGAATGCACTGCGCTTCCTGCCCATAGGCGCGCTGCAACTCACGCCCCATCAGCAGGTTGAACTTCTGATCCGTCCCGCCCAGCTCAACATCCGCACGCAAAGCCACCGAGTCATACCCCTGGACCAACGGGTAAAGAAACTCATGGATCGCGATCGGCTGATTGGTGGAGTAGCGCTTGTCGAAGTCATCACGCTCAAGCATGCGTGCGACGGTGTACTGCGACGTCAGGCGAATGAAATCCGCCGGCCCCATCTGGTCCATCCAGGTGGAGTTGAAGGCCACCTCGGTTTTGGCCGGATCAAGGATTTTGAACACCTGGGTCTTGTAGGTCTCGGCATTGTCGAGAACCTGCTCGCGCGTCAGCGGTGGGCGCGTTGCGCTCTTGCCGCTCGGGTCGCCGATCATCCCGGTGAAGTCACCAATAAGAAAGATGACCTGATGCCCCAAGTCCTGGAACTGACGCAGCTTATTAATAAGCACGGTATGGCCAAGGTGCAGGTCAGGCGCGGTAGGATCAAAGCCTGCCTTGATACGCAGGGGCTGGCCACGCTTGAGCTTTTCTATCAGCTCGGCCTCGACCAACAGTTCTTCCGCACCACGTTTTATCAGCGCTAGCTGCTCTTCAACCGACTTCATAACAGACCCGCAAGGCTCAGATTCAAAAGGGAACCAACCATACAAGATCAGGGACTAATTACAAGTTTTGCCCTGTGAACGGACACCATTGCGCAAGCCCAGCGTTCGCGAGCTTGCGCCACAGATGATTTGGTTATATTTTATACAGTTATTTCATCTTCATCATGTCATTCATCTTTTCCATTTCATCTTCAAAGTCAAAATACTTATGACCACTGAACCGTCTAAAGCGCCGCCGCTTTACCCGAAGACCCACCTGCTCGCCGCAAGTGGTATCGCCGCCCTTCTCAGCCTGGCACTCCTGGTATTCCCTTCCAGTGACGTAGAAGCCAAACGAACATCCCTAAGCCTTGACCTGGAAAGTCCCGTTGAGCAACTGACACAAGATCAAGACGCTTCCGACGCGCAACAAGCCACAAATACCCCGAACGAGTCTCCGTTCGCGCAGATTGAAGACACCCCGCAAGAGACTCAAAACGCTGCTCAGGACAAGCCCGCAGCCGTCGCGCCCAAGAACGCCCAGCATCGCGAAGTGATCGTGAGCAAAGGTGACACACTGTCAACACTGTTCGAAAAGGTCGGATTGCCCGCCGCCACCGTCAATGACGTCCTCGCCACCGATAAGCAAGCCAAGCAGTTCACCCAGCTCAAACATGGCCAGAAGCTTGAATTCGAACTGACGCCCGACGGCCAACTGAATAACCTGCACACCAATATCAGCGACCTGGAAAGCATCAGCCTGAGCAAAAGCGCCAAGGGTTTTGCCTTCAATCGCATCACCACCAAGCCGGTCATGCGTTCTGCCTACGTACACGGCGTGATCAACAGCTCGCTGTCGCAATCCGCCGCCCGTGCCGGCCTGTCCCACAGCATGACCATGGACATGGCCAGCGTATTTGGCTACGACATCGACTTCGCCCAGGACATACGCCAGGGTGACGAATTCGATGTGATCTACGAACAGAAAGTCGCCAATGGCAAAGTAGTCGGCACCGGCAATATTCTCTCTGCGCGCTTCACAAACCGCGGCAAGACCTACACCGCCGTGCGCTACACCAACAAACAGGGCAACAGCAGCTACTACACGGCTGACGGCAACAGCATGCGCAAGGCGTTCATCCGTACACCGGTGGACTTCGCCCGTATTAGCTCGCGTTTCTCCATGGGTCGCAAGCATCCAATTCTGAACAAAATCCGCGCCCACAAAGGTGTCGACTACGCCGCTCCGCGTGGCACGCCAATCAAGGCAGCCGGCGACGGCAAGGTCCTGTTGGCCGGGCGTCGCGGTGGTTACGGCAACACGGTGATCATCCAGCACGGCAATACCTACCGCACGCTGTATGGCCACATGCAAGGGTTCGCCAAGGGCGTGAAAACCGGTGGAAACGTGAAGCAGGGCCAAGTGATCGGTTATATCGGCACGACTGGCCTGTCCACCGGGCCGCACTTGCACTATGAGTTCCAGGTCAACGGTGTACACGTTGATCCACTGGGCCAGAAGCTGCCGATGGCCGACCCCATTGCCAAGGCAGAGCGCGCGCGCTTCATGCAGCAAAGCCAACCGTTGATGGCCCGCATGGATCAGGAACGCTCCACCCTGTTGGCTTCGGCGAAGCGTTAAGGTATGCCGCGCTATATAGGTGTGATGTCCGGGACCAGCCTCGATGGCCTGGATATCGCCCTCATCGAGCAGGATTCGGCGCTCAGCCTGATCGCCACCCACTACATCCCCATGCCTGCCGAGCTGCGCGCCGAGCTGCTCAGCCTGTGCGCCAGCGGGCCGGATGAGATTGCCCGCTCGGCCATCGCCCAGCAGTCCTGGGTAACACTCGCCGCCCAAGGCATCCACGCCTTGCTGGCCCAGCAAAACCTCACCCCTCACGACATCCGCGCGATTGGCAGCCATGGGCAGACCATCCGCCATGAACCCGCCCGGGGCTTTACGGTACAGATCGGCAATCCGGCATTACTCGCCGAGCTGACGGGCATCACGGTGGTCAGCGACTTCCGCAGCCGCGACGTCGCCGCAGGTGGCCAGGGCGCCCCTTTGGTACCGGCCTTTCACGAGGCGCTGTTCGGTGAACGTGCCGGCAACCGTGCCGTGCTGAACGTCGGTGGCTTCAGCAACCTGAGCCTGATAGAAACCGGCAAACCTGTATCGGGCTTTGACTGCGGCCCGGGCAATGTCTTGCTGGACGCGTGGATTGATCACCAACGCGGCGAGCCGTTTGATCGTGACGGGCAATGGGCAGCCAGTGGCAAGGTTCAGCCGCCGCTACTAGACACGCTGCTCAGCGATGCTTTTTTCGCGACCAAAGGGCCCAAGAGTACCGGAAGAGAAGTGTTCAACCTGGACTGGCTGCAGCACCATCTCGGCGAGTTGCCGGCGTTTCTTCCCGAGGATGTGCAAGCCACATTGCTCGAGCTGACCGCCCTGACCATCGTCGAATCCCTGCAAAGCGCTCAACACCAGACCGACACCCTGCTGGTCTGCGGCGGTGGCGCCCATAACGGGACGCTGATGAATCGACTGGCTGCACTGCTACCGTCCACCCAGGTCAGTAGCACAGCCACCTATGGCGTAGACCCGGACTGGGTGGAAGCCATGGCCTTCGCCTGGCTGGCCCATTGCTGCCTTGAAGGCATCGCCGCGAACCGCCCGAGCGTCACCGGTGCTCGCGGGCTGCGGGTGCTGGGCGCGATCTACCCCGCCTGAGCGCCAGACAGCACAACGCCGCTTGGCCGATCAAAGCCAAGCGGCGTTTTTGTATCCGTGCAGGTTTCTTTATACGTGCAGGCCAGGCGTTCGATCAGATCGAGAACGAAGACCCGCAACCACAGGTAGTCGTGGCGTTGGGGTTCTTGATCACGAAACGCGACCCTTCCAGCCCTTCCTGATAATCCACTTCAGCCCCCGCCAGGTACTGGAAGCTCATCGGATCCACGACCAGGCTCACGCCCTCGCGCTCAACGATGGTGTCATCGTCGGCCACATCTTCATCGAAGGTAAAACCGTACTGAAACCCTGAACAACCGCCGCCCGTAACAAATACGCGCAGCTTCAAGCGATCATTACCCTCTTCATCGACCAGGCTCTTCACCTTGTGCGCAGCACAGTGGGTGAATTGCAAAGCCGTGGGGGTGAAGGATTCAACGCTCATGCTGATAATCTCCCGGCGTAGCGCCGTCATATGCGTAATAGCGAGCATTATCCGCTTCTCCTAGAAAAGCGGTCAACTATTATGCGGGGCAGCGGCAAGCTTCAAGCCTTAAGCTACACGCTTGCCGCTGACAACTTGAAGCTTGCAGCCGCTTTTAAGGCAGCATCCCTGCGTGGGACAGGCCGAGCTTCTCATCCAGGCCAAACAGGATGTTCATATTCTGCACCGCCTGGCCCGACGCCCCCTTGACCAGGTTGTCGATCACCGACAGCACCACCACCAGGTCGCCGTCCTGCGGACGATGCACCGCAATCCGGCACACGTTGGCGCCGCGCACACTGCGGGTTTCCGGATGGCTGCCCGCCGGCATCACGTCGACGAAGGGCTCATTGGCATAACGCTTTTCGAACAATGCCTGCAGGTCAACCGACCGATCGACAACCGTCGCGTACAAGGTGGAGTGAATCCCGCGGATCATCGGCGTCAGGTGCGGCACGAAGGTCAGGCCCACGTCCTTACCCGCAGCGCGGCGCAGCCCCTGACGGATCTCAGGCAAATGACGATGCCCTTTGACCGCATAAGCCTTCATGCTTTCCGACGTCTCGGAATACAGCGAGCCTACCGCAGCACCGCGACCGGCGCCGCTGACACCGGACTTGCAGTCCGCGATCAAACGCGAGGCGTCCGCCAGGCCTGCTTCCAGCAGCGGCAGGAAACCCAGCTGAGTCGCCGTCGGATAGCAACCCGGCACCGCAATCAGGCGGGCCTGCCTGATCTGCTCACGATTGACTTCCGGCAAGCCGTACACCGCTTCTTCCAGCAACTCTGGCGCGCCGTGAGGCTGGCCGTACCATTTGGCCCACTCATCGGCATCCTGCAGGCGGAAGTCGGCGGAAAGATCGATCACCTTGGTGCCCGCCGCCAACAGTTCACCGGCCAATGCATGCGCGACCCCGTGAGGCGTGGCGAAGAACACCACGTCACAGGCACCCAGTGTCTTGATGTCCGGCACGCTGAAGGCCAGGCCGTCGTAGTGGCCTCGCAGGTTCGGGTACATATCGGCCACGGCCAGGCCCGCCTCGGAGCGTGAAGTGATGACCACCACCTCAGCCTGCGGATGCTGAGCCAACAGACGCAGCAATTCGACACCGGTGTAACCCGTGCCGCCGACGATACCGACCTTGACCATAAACCTGCCCTCAACGAACCACTGGAAAGCCGTCGATAATAGGGTCCGTATCGTCCTGCGACAACCGCCAACGTGACGTACGGGCGCTTGAGCTACTACTATCTTCGCTACCGTGAACCTGGGAATAACTAAAAATGCTTTATCTATGGGTCAAAGCCTTCCATATCGTCAGCATCGTCTGCTGGTTTGCCGGGCTGTTCTACCTGCCACGCCTGTTTGTCTACCACGCCCAAAGCGAGGATACCGTCAGCAAGGAGCGCTTCAGCGTCATGGAGCGCAAGCTGTACCGCGGCATCATGGGCCCGGCGATGGTCGCCACGCTGGTCTTCGGCATCTGGTTGCTGGTGCTTAACCCCGGTATTTTCCAATCGGGCGCGTGGATCCACGCCAAGCTCACCCTGGTCGTCCTGTTGATCGGCTATCACCACATGTGCGGCGCGCAGGTAAAACGCTTCGCCCGTGGTGAAAACAGCCGCAGCCATGTCTTTTATCGCTGGTTCAATGAAGTGCCGGTCCTGATATTGCTGGCAATCGTAATTCTGGTCGTGGTCAAACCGTTTTAACTTCAATTACTCGGGGGAACCTCCAATGTCGCTGCCCGCCCTGCTTGAACAACGCCTGCGCCTGCCCGTGGTGGCTGCCCCCATGTTCCTGATCTCCAACCCGCAACTGGTGCTGGCCTGCTGCCGCAACGGGGTGGTCGGCAGTTTCCCGGCGCTCAACCAACGCGAAAGCAGCGGCTTCAAGGCCTGGCTGGAGGAAATCGAAGCAGGCCTGGCGCAGCTGGATAACCCCGCCCCCTATGCCGTCAACCTGATCGCACACAACAGCAACCCACGGCTTGAAGCCGACCTGGCCCTCTGCGTCGAGCACCAAGTGCCCATCGTCATCACCAGCCTTGGTGCCGTGAAGGAGTTGGTCGATGCAGTGCACAGCTACGGTGGCCTGGTGTTTCACGACGTCACCACCCGTCGTCACGCCGAAAAAGCCGCTGAAGCGGGCGTCGATGGGTTGATCGCGGTCGCCGCCGGCGCAGGTGGTCATGCCGGCACCTGGAGTCCCTTTGCGCTGATTGCCGAGATACGCCAGTTCTTCGACAAAACCCTGCTGCTCGCCGGCTGTCTCAACCACGGTCGGGAAATTCTCGCCGCCCAACTGCTCGGTGCGGACCTGGCGTATCTCGGCACGCGCTTTATCGGTACCACCGAAAGCCAAGCACCGGATGCGTATAAAGAGATGCTGCTCACAGCGCACGCCGCCGACATCGTGCACACTCCGGCTGTTTCCGGCGTGCCTGCAAGCTTCATGCGCCAGAGCCTGGAAAACGCCGGTTTTGATCTTGCTGCCCTCCAGGGCAAAGGTGAGGTCAATGTCGGCTCCAAGCTCAAACCGTTGAGCGATGAGGCCAAGGCATGGAAGACTGTATGGTCGGCCGGCCAAGGCGTCGGTGAGATCAATGATTTACCCGGCGTGGATGAACTCATCGCACGCCTGGACGCTCAATACCGCCAGGCACGCGAAAACGCAGCACAATTGCGTTGGCCACGTTGACCCAGATGCCAGGCCTGCCAATTGAGCCGGCCTGCACAACCTCCCTGAAAAAAGTGCCAAGGATGCCCGCATGAGCGACAACCGTTTCAAGATTGTGTTTGACGGAGCCTTGCGCCCGGGTGTCGAAAGCACCACCGCCAAGCTGAACCTCGCCGAGCTGTTCAAGAGCGACGTCGAGGCGATCGAAAAGCTGTTCACCGGCCGCGAGGTCGCGCTCAAGCGCGATCTGTCACGTGCCGACGCTGAAACCTATCTCACCGCGCTGCAGAACGCCGGAGTCGACGCACGTATCGAGGCCGAACAACCTGTGGCTTTCAGCCTTGCCGAAACCCACGAGACAGGCTCGTCCGCGCCGGACTTCTCAACCTCCGCCGCATCACCGTATGCACCACCACGCGCCGCCGTCGGCGATAACCTGCCGGAGTATTCCACGCTCAAGGTCTTCACCATCCACGGGCGTATCGGTCGCCTGCGCTATCTCGCCTGGACGCTGGCACTGACCGTCGCGATGCTGGTGGCTGGCGGGATCATCAGTACCGTGGGTTTCGCGGTGGCTACTGCTTCGCCAACGATCGCAATCATTCTCGGCTCGCTGCTGGGTTTCGCACTGTTTGTGGGACTTGTGGTCGTCAGCGTGCAAATCGGCGTGCAGCGCCTGCACGACATCGGCTGGTCTGGCTGGCTGTACCTGCTGAACCTGGTTCCGGTGGTGAACAGCATTTTCCCTCTGCTGCTGCTGGTATGGCCGGGCAACACCGGCGCCAACCAGTACGGTGCACCTCCACCGCGCAACTCCACGGCGGTTAAAATCCTCGCCTCGTTGTGGCTGGCGTTCATCCCATTGATGCTCATCGTCGTGGTAACCCTGGGCATGAACGGCTACCTGGACCAACTGGAAGCCAACATGGGCGGCGGCTATGAAAGCAGCTCCATTACCGCCGACGACGCCGCCGCCCCAGACGTCATGGTCGAGGACGAAGCAGCGCAGAGTGCTGACGACACGGCCGAACCTGTAGACTCTCCAGAACAGTGAAGAAACGCCCCCCCGCCTGTGATGCCTCTGTCACAGGCTCGGTGGCGTGGCGATGGAGAAAGGCATGACCCGTTACGCTCTGATCACCGGTGCCTCCAGCGGTATCGGCCTGGCTTTGGCCGAAGCACTGGCTCGACGTGGCCGCAGTTTGATTCTGGTGGCCCGCCAGCGTGATCAGTTGGAAAGCATTGCAACCGAATTGACTCAACGTTTCGGCGTCGAGGTGCTGTTCCGTGCCTGCGACCTGGGCGAGCCGCTGCGGTTGTCGGGTTTTTTGCTGGAACTCGAAGAGGGTGAGCGACAGATCGACCTGTTGGTCAACTGCGCCGGTATCGGCACCAGCGGGCCGTTCCTGGCCCAGGACTGGATGACCGAGCAGGACCTGATCGAAGTCAACATCCTCGCCCTGACCCGCATGTGTCACGCTCTGGGCAATGCCATGGCGCTGCATGGCGGCGGGCAGATTCTCAACGTCGCCTCGGTTGCCGCCTTCCAGCCGGGCCCGTGGATGAGCAGCTACTACGCGAGCAAAGCCTATGTACTGCACTTCTCCGAAGGCCTGCGCGAGGAGCTCAAGACCTGTGGCATCAAGGTTTCGGTGCTCTGCCCCGGGCCTACGCGCACCGCTTTCTTCGGCACCGCGCAAATGGACACTGCAAAACTCGACCGCAGCCAGCAGTTGATGAGCCCCGAAGAAGTCGCGCTCTTCACCGTGCGTGCGTTGGAGAAGAACAAGGCGATCATCATTCCGGGGCGCCGCAACCGCTGGCTCGCCTTCAGCCCGCGCCTGAGCCCGCGCTGGCTTACCCGAAAAATTGCCGGTGCGATCAACAAGGCCTATTGCCCGCGTTGAGCGCCCCAGTACACTGACCCTCTCGTTCACTATGGAGAAACAGCTGTGGATACTCTGTTCACCAAGATCATCAATCGAGAAATACCGGCGAACATCATCTATGAAGATGACCAGGTGCTGGCTTTCCACGATATCGCCCCGCAGGCGCCGGTGCATTTCCTGGTCATCCCGAAAAAGCCCATTCGCACCCTCAACGACCTGACCGAGGACGATAAAGCCCTGGCCGGCCATATTCTGTTCACGGCCCAACGCCTGGCGGTGGAGCAAGGCTGCGAGAAAGGCTTTCGCGTGGTGATGAACTGCAACGAAGACGGCGGGCAGACCGTGTACCACATCCATATGCACGTGCTGGGTCAGCGCCAGATGAACTGGCCGCCGGGCTGAGTGCACCGGGGCAAATTGACTCAGCGCAAACGCGCCGTCCTCTCTTGCGGTAAACTGGCCGCCGAGATTCTTTCCGGAGGTCAGCATGACTACCCAACGTCACTACTCGCCGATTGACCGTCTGTTACTGCAAGCCGACACAGCCATGCGTACGCTGCTGCCATTCAGCGGCCAACCGTATCGTCCGTCACCGGCCATCGTGCAGCCGGACGCGCAGATGAGCGAGAGCGAGACCCGCCACGTGGCCGGCCTGATGCGTATCAACCATACCGGTGAAGTCTGTGCCCAGGCGTTGTACCAGGGCCAGGCACTGACCGCCAAGTTGCCGCAGATACGCGCGGCAATGGAGCATGCGGCCGAGGAAGAGATCGACCACCTGGCTTGGTGCGAACAACGCATTCGCCAATTGGGCAGTCATACCAGTGTGCTGAACCCAGTGTTTTATGGCTTGTCGTTCGGGATTGGCGCCGCTGCCGGCCTGATCAGCGACAAGGTCAGCCTGGGTTTTGTCGCGGCAACCGAGCATCAGGTGTGCAAGCACCTGGACGAACACCTTGAACAACTGCCGGCCGAGGACCAAAAGTCACGGGCCATTCTCGAGCAGATGCGCATCGACGAAGAGCATCACGCAGAAAGCGCGCTGGATGCCGGCGGCTTTCGCTTCCCTGCGCCGGTGAGGTTCGGCATGAGTCTGTTGGCCAAGGTCATGACCAAAAGCACCTATCGGATTTGAAAGCACGAAGAGCGCAAAACCCGGCACCTGCGCAAGGGTGACGCGGAGCGTCACGAGAATGCATTCCCACGCGGAGCGTGGGAACGATCATCTCGCAGAGCGTGGGAATGATCATGTAAAAAGGGCGCTATCAAAGCGCCCTTCTTTTTGCCCGTCGTTCTACGATCAACCCAACTCGATAATTTCGTAATCATGGGTGATGGCTACACCGGCCGCGCCGAGCATGATCGAGGCCGAGCAGTATTTCTCTGCCGACAGCTCGATGGCACGCTTGACCTGCGCCTCCTTCAGCGCCCGGCCCTTGACCACAAAATGCATATGAATCCTGGTAAACACCTTGGGATCTTCGGTGGCACGCTCGGCCTCCAGAAAGGCTTCGCAGCTTTCCACGGCCTGACGGGATTTTTTCAGGATACTGACCACATCGAAATTGCTGCAACCGCCGACACCCAGCAGCAGCATTTCCATCGGGCGTACACCCAGGTTGCGGCCACCGGCTTCCGGCGGGCCGTCCATGACCACCACGTGGCCACTGCCCGACTCACCGAGGAACATGGCTTCGCCCGCCCATTGGATGCGTGCCTTCATCGCCCAGACTCCACTGCTAAAAAAGGGTCGCCAGCTTAGCACAGGGCCTCAGGACAGCCGTGCACTGCATGAAAACGATCAATAAACAGCGTTTGCCGGTGAAATACGCTAATCGAGTCAGAATGTGTCTGGTAAGCTGGCGCCAAATCAATGGCGCATTGCCATCCTTTGTACAGCGTACGTCAATGCCGGTATCGCTGATAAAAACAAATCCAACCCCATCGCGCAGTCTTTCGGGATACAACCATGGTTGCTCTTACTCCCACACCCAAGATCAAGAACCTCGACAAGCTGCTGATGCATTGCCAGCGCCGGCGTCATCCGGCCAAGCACAACATCATCTGCGCGGGCGAGCGCTCCGAAACCCTGTTCTTCATTATCAAGGGCTCGGTCACCATCCTGATCGAGGACGAAGACGGTCGCGAGATGATCATTGCCTACCTCAACACCGGGGATTTCTTTGGCGAGCTGGGACTGTTCGAGCAAGCGGGCAAGGAGCAGCAGCGCAGCGCTTGGGTACGCACCAAGGTGGAGTGCGAAGTGGCCGAGATCAGCTATACGAAATTTCGCGAACTGGCCCAACAGGATCCGGACATTCTGTATGCCTTGAGCGGGCAGATTGCCCAGCGCCTGCGGGATACCACGCGCAAGGTCGGCGACCTGGCATTCTTCGATGTGACCGGGCGTGTCGCTCGCTGCCTGCTGGAGCTGTGCAAGCAACCTGACGCCATGACCCACCCCGATGGCATGCAGATCAAAGTCACACGCCAGGAAATCGGGCGCATCGTCGGCTGTTCGCGGGAAATGGTGGGGCGCGTGCTCAAGGATCTGGAGGAGCGCAACCTGGTGCACGTCAAAGGCAAGACAATGGTGGTGTTCGGCACCCGTTAACCTGGCAGCAAGCCTGCCAGCATCTGACGGTACAAGGTGTCGAGCCGGCCGATTACATCGGGCGCGGTGAACACCTCGTGCAGTGCGATATGGCTCTCGGCCCGCACCCGTTGTTCCAGGCCACAAGCTTGATTAAAACGATTGACCGCCATAATCAACTCATCGCGATCATTGTCCAGCAATAAGGCACCGTGCACCAAGCCCACCGGGCGACCGCCGCTCTGGCGCCAACGTTGGGCCGTGCCGACCATTTTCCGGCCGTTGAGATTGACGTTGTAACGACCGTCGCAGAACGCGCCGTCGATTTCGCCAACGGATGCGTCGCCGCCCAACTCGGTCAATACATCACAAATCGGCTGGCACAACCGTTGGTAGCCGGTTTCAATGCGCCCTTGATCACCTTCACTGCGCGCAGGCGCGTAGACCAGGGCGATATTGACCGTAGCGGCGGACTGCGGCACCGGCTCACCGCCGGTCTCGCGCAACAACACCGGCCAACCCGCGTCTGCCGAGACCTGGCTGGCGACTTCAAAGGCCGGTAATCGGCTCAAACGGCGTGGCATGACCAAGGCTTGATCGTTGGGCTGCCAGAACAACAGACCGAATTCCTGCTCACCGGCGCAGACGGCGGCCAGCAAGGCTTGTTCGGCTGCAAGCCCTGCCTGCACAGTCATCGAAACCAGCCTAGTCATCACATTGACCTACCTGAATAAGCACAAGACCAATGTGGGAGGGGGCTTGCCCCCGATGGCAGTGGACCAGCCAAACGTCTTGGTGACTGAACCACCGCTATCGGGGGCAAGCCCCCTCCCACACTTTTTTACTGCATTTCAAAAACGGACCGACTGCGCTGGAATCAATCCAGGGTCGAACCGCTGACCGTCACGCCACGCTCCGGGAAGAACAGACGCTGCAGTTCGGCCCCTGGGTTCTCCGCGCGCATGAACGTCTCGCCGACCAGGAACGCATACACTTCGCTGATTTCCATCAACTCCACATCGGCGCGGTTGACGATGCCGCTCTCGGTAATCACCAGGCGATCACGCGGAATACGCGGCAGCAGATCAAGGGTGGTTTCCAGACTGACGTCAAAGGTATGCAAGTTACGGTTGTTGACCCCCACCAGTGGGGTGTCGAGGATTTTCAGCGCGCGCTCCAGCTCGTCGCCATCATGCACCTCGACCAGTACATCCAGGCCCACACCCTTGGCCACAGCCGCCAGCTCGGCCATCCTCACGTCATCCAGGGCGGAAACGATCAGCAGCACACAGTCGGCACCCAGCGCGCGGGCTTCGACGATCTGGTAGGGATCAACCATGAAATCCTTGCGAATCACCGGCAACTTGCACGCGGCGCGTGCCTGCTGCAGGAATAAGTCGGAACCCTGGAAGTAATCGATGTCAGTCAGTACGGACAGGCAGGTCGCTCCGCCCTTTTCATAACTGGCGGCGATTTCATGTGGCACGAAGTGCTCGCGGATAACGCCTTTGCTCGGGGAGGCCTTCTTGATCTCAGCGATCACAGCCGGCTGCTTGAGCTTGGCCTGGGCGATCAAGGCATTGGCAAAACCGCGCGGTGCATCGGCAGCCTTTGCCTGGGCTTCCAGTTCAGCCAGGCTCACACGGGCACGGCGCTCGGCAACTTCTTGAGCCTTGCGCGCCAGGATTTTTTCCAGAACGGTGGGAACACTCATGCTTCATTCTCCATCTTGAATATGGCGGTGAATGCTCCGAGTTCTTCGAGTTTCTCGCGAGCCAGACCGGTGTGCAATGCATCGTGAGCCAGGGCCACACCTTCCTTAAGACTATAGGCATGGTCCGCTGCGTAAAGTGCCGCGCCCGCATTGAGCACAATCATTTCTGCGGCTTTTTGACCGTTTTCGGTTTTGCGTCGCCCCAATGCATCACGAATCAAATCAAGCGACGCCGCCGGGCTTTCCACCGCCAGGCCATGCAGGCTCTGGCTCTTCATGCCCAGGTCCTCAGGCTCGACCCAGTATTCAGTGACCTGGTCGTCCTTCAGCTCTGCCACGAAGGTCGGTGCGGCCAGGCTGAATTCATCCAGGCCGTCTTTGGAGTGCACCACCAGCACATGCTTGCTGCCCAGGCGCTGCAGCACTTCAGCCAACGGCCGGCACAACGCCTGGCTGAAGACACCGACGACCTGATGTTTCACACCGGCCGGATTCGTAAGCGGGCCGAGCATATTGAACAGGGTACGCAGGCCGAGGTCCTTGCGCGGGCCGGCGGCGTGTTTCATCGCGCCGTGGTGGGACTGGGCAAACATGAAGCCAATGCCGACGCTGTCAATGCAGCGTGCCACCTGTACCGGCGTCAGGTTCAGGTAGATACCGGCGGCTTCCAGCAAGTCGGCGCTGCCACTTTTGCCGGACACCGCGCGATTGCCGTGCTTGGCCACGGTGCAACCCGCTGCCGCGACCACGAACGAGGATGCCGTCGATACGTTGAAAATGTTCGCACCGTCGCCGCCGGTGCCGACCACATCGACCACGCCGTCGAGGGTCTTGAGTTCGACCTTGTCCGCCAGTTCACGCATCACCGACACGGCGCCGACGATTTCGTCGATGCTTTCGCTCTTCATGCGCATGGCCATCATAAAGGCGCCGATCTGTGCGTCGGAGCACTGACCGGTCATGATCTCGCGCATCACATCGCTCATTTCAGCGGTGCTCAGGTCCAGGTGACCGACGATACGGCCCAGGGCAGTCTTGATATCCATGGAAAATCCTTAGCGCGTGCCGCCGCTCTGCTTGAGAAAATTGGCGAACAGCTCGTAGCCCTGCTCGGTCAGGATCGATTCAGGGTGAAACTGCACCCCTTCGATATTCAGTGTCTTGTGGCGCAGGCCCATGATCTCATCGACCGAGCCGTCCTCCAGCTGGGTCCAGGCCGTCAGTTCCAGGCACTCGGGCAGGGTTTCGCGCTTGACCACCAGGGAATGGTAACGGGTCACGGTTACAGGATTGTTGAGCGCCTGGAAGACACCCAGGTCCTTGTGAAATACCGGGCTGGTCTTGCCGTGCATCACCTGGCGCGCGCGCACCACATCACCGCCAAAGGCCTGGCCAATGGACTGGTGCCCCAGGCACACGCCCAGAATCGGCAGCTTGCCGGCGAAATACTGGATGGTTTCCAGGGAGATGCCCGCTTCGGTCGGTGTGCACGGGCCGGGCGAAACCACGATGCGCTCAGGGTTCAGCGCAGCGATCTGGGCGACTGTCAGTTCGTCATTGCGCACCACCTTGACCTCGGCACCCAGCTCGCCCAAGTACTGCACAACGTTGTAGGTAAAGGAATCGTAGTTATCAATCATCAGCAACATGTGGGTTCAAACCTCTTGAATTCACTGATTTCAAATGACCGCCTTCCAGGCATTTGGCCCGCTGCCGGACGCACGTTCCGGTTGCCGGGGTGAGCGGCAAGGGGCGTCAAACAGGGTGAAGAAGGCAAATCGGTACAGGTCCGGCCAGGCCGGCGGAGAAAAATGTCAGGCGCGCCAACGCCAACGGGCGTGTGCCTTGACTACTCGCATCAAGAGTCTGCTGATGATCAACACGGGGAGGGTCTCATTCATACGTCCAGGCACAGTAACGTAGCCTCGCCAACCGTGCAATATGGCGCCGCAAATACGGGCTGGGCTCAATGCGCTGCCCACAGCAAAATTCGGTTTTGCGCTATAGAAAACGCTCGATACTTTGCTAGTGTTTCGGTTCCGACACAAAAACAACTCAATGGAATTTTCCATGCTCAGAACTCCGTTCTTCGCGCCCCTGGCCGCCGGCTTGCTTTACCTGGCTTGTGCACAGGCTCATGCAGCATCGTCACCCTATTCAACGATGGTGGTATTCGGTGACAGCCTGGCCGATGCCGGCCAGTTTCCCGACGGCGGTGCCGGATCGACCCTGCGCTTCACCAACCGTACCGGGCCGACGTTCCAGGGAGACTATGGTCTGGTTTCTTCGACGCTGCTCGGCGCGAAGCTGGGTGTAGCGCCAAACGACCTGAATGCCTCCACCTCACCGGTGCGCGCGATCCAGGGCTTGCCGGACGGAAACAACTGGGCGGTCGGCGGCTACCGTACCGACAATATCCTCGACTCCATCACCAACGTCTCCAACGCGGCGATCCCACCCGGTAATGCCGGGGGCGGCACGGTGCTGCGCAGTCGACAGGGTTACCTGCCGGCAAACGGCGGGCTGGCCGATCCGAATGCGCTGTACTTTCTCTCCGGTGGCGGCAATGACTTCCTCCAGGGTCGCGTACTCAGCCCCGCTCAAGCGGTCGCCGCCGGCGGGCGATTGGCCGACAGTGCCCAGGCCCTGCAACAAGCCGGTGCGCGTTACATCATGGTATGGATGTTGCCCGACATCGGCCTGACGCCGGCCGTCAACGGCACGCCGCAGCAGGCAGCGACGTCGGCCCTGAGCGCTGTTTTCAACCAGTCGCTGGTACAGCGCCTGTCGCAGATCGATGCGCAGGTCATCCCGCTGAACATTCCATTGTTATTGAATGAAGCCTTTGCCAATCCGGCCCGCTTCGGCCTCGCCACCGGGCAAAACCTCACGGGCACCTGCTTCAGTGGCAACAGTTGCACCGCCAATCCGGTGTACGGCATCGGTGGCACCAACCCGGACCCGACCAAGCTGATCTATAACGACTCGGTCCACCCGACCATCGCCGGGCAACAGCTGATCGCCGACTACGCCTATTCGCTGCTCGCCGCGCCGTGGGAAATCACGCTGCTGCCGGAAATGGCCCAGGGCACATTGCGCGCCCACCAGGATGAGTTGCGCAATCAATGGCAGGCAGACACCGGCCACTGGCAAGCCGTCGGCCAATGGCGAGCGATCGTGGCAGCCGGTGGCCAACGGCTGGATTTCGACGACCAGAACAGCTCGGCAAGCGGCGATGGCAGCGGTTATAACCTCAATATCGGCGGCAGCTACCGACTCAACGAAGCCTGGCGCGTAGGCGTCGCCGCGGGCCTGTACCGCCAGACACTGGAAGCCGGCGCCAGCGATTCGGATTACAAGCTCAACAGTTACATGGGCACCGCGTTTGCCCAGTATCAGCAGAATCACTGGTGGGCCGATGCGGCCTTGACCGGCGGCAAACTGGACTTCGATAACCTCAAGCGCAAGTTCGCCCTGGGCGTCAGCGAAGGGTCGGAGAAAGGTGACACCGATGGCTGGCTCTGGGCCTTGAGCGGCCGCGTGGGCTACGACATCGCTGCGCCCGGCAGCGACTGGCACTTGTCGCCCTTCATCAGCGCCGATTACGCGCGCGTCGAAGTCAACGGCTACTCGGAGAAAGACAGCCGCTCCACCGCCCTGACCTTTGATGACCAGCAGCGCGACTCCAGGCGCCTTGGCGTAGGCTTGCAAGGCAGCTACCGCATCACCCCGCAGACCCAGGTGTATGGGGAAGTGGCGCATGAGCATGAGTTCGAGAACGACACGCAGAAGGTCAACATCGCGCTCAACAGCGTGCCGGGGATCGACTTCAAGCTGGACGGGTATACGCCGCGCAGCAATTCGGATCGCTTGAGCCTGGGTGTCAGCCACAAGCTGACGCAGGAACTGGCGTTACGCGCGGCGTATAACGTGAGGAAGGATGACAACCTGACCCAGCAAGGGGTCAGTGTCGGGGTGAGCATGGATTTCTAGCCAATCCTGAAACCAACACAAACCAATGTGGGAGGGGGCTTGCCCCCGATAGCAATGTGTCAGCCAGTGCATCATGAACTGAAAGACCGCTATCGGGGGCAAGCCCCCTCCCACATTTGAATCACATTCGGCTTCAGTCCTGCGGGGTTTGCTCAGCCAGCGCCACCGCCCTGAACATCGCGCGGCGCTTGTTCAGGGTTTCTTCCCATTCCAGGGCGGGCACCGAGTCAGCCACAATGCCGCCACCGGCCTGCACATGCAGTTCGCCATCCTTGATCACTGCCGTACGGATCGCAATCGCGGTGTCCATGTTGCCGTTCCAGGCGAAATACCCCACGGCGCCGCCATAGACGCCCCGCTTGACCGGCTCCAGTTCGTCGATGATTTCCATTGCGCGAATCTTCGGCGCGCCCGACAAGGTACCGGCCGGCAGAATGGCACGCAGTGCGTCCATTGCGGTCAACCCGGCTTTCAGTTCCCCGGTGACGTTGGACACAATGTGCATCACATTGGAGTACCGTTCGATGACCATCTTCTCGGTCAACTTCACCGAGCCGATTTCCGAGACACGCCCCGTGTCATTGCGCCCCAGATCAATCAGCATCAGGTGCTCGGCGATTTCCTTGTCATCGCTCAACAGGTCTTCTTCCAGCGCCAGGTCCGCTTCTTCGGTAGCGCCACGCGGGCGCGTACCGGCGATGGGCCGCACGGTGATCAGGTTGTCTTCGACGCGCACCAGCACTTCCGGTGAACTGCCCACCACGTGGAAATCACCGAAGTTGAAAAAGTACATGTACGGCGTCGGGTTGAAGCAGCGCAGCGCCCGGTACAGGTCAATCGGCGCCGCCTTGAAATCAATCGACATCCGTTGCGACGGCACCACCTGCATGCAGTCACCGGCGAGGATGTATTCCTTGATGGTGTCCACTGCGCGCTCGTAGTCCGCCTGCGTGAAGCTGGAGCGAAACACCGGGTCAGCGGCAGGCGGACGGCTGAGGTCCAGGCCACGACGCGGCGTGATCGGCTGGCGCAGCTTGTCCAGCAGTGCTTCGAGACTGGCCTGGCCTTGTTCGTAGGCATCCGCCCGGGACGGGTCGGCCAGCACAATCGCGTGCATCTTGCCGGCGAGGTTGTCGAACACCACGACCGCATCGGAGACCATCAGCAGGATGTCCGGTACGCCCAGCGGGTCCGGGTTCGGACATTTACCCAGGCGCTGCTCCACGTAGCGCACGCAGTCATAACCGAAATACCCCACAAGGCCGCCGTTGAAACGCGGCAGGCCGGCAATGGTCGGCACGTTGTAGCGCGCCTTGAAGGCCTCGACGAAGGCCAGCGGGTCGTCTACGTCATGGCTTTCGATCTCGACGCCATCATGGGTGATGCTCACATGATGGTCATGAACCCGCAGTACCGTGCGGCACGGCAGGCCGATGATCGAATAACGGCCCCACTTCTCGCCGCCCTGTACCGACTCCAGCAGATACGAGTTCGGCTCATCGGCCAGTTTCAGGTAGATCGACAGCGGCGTGTCGAAGTCGGCCAGGGTTTCGCGGGCCATGGGGATACGGTTATAGCCGGCAGCGGCCAAACGCAGGAATTCTTCGCGGATCATCAGGTGCCTCGTGGTGTGAGGGTCAATCGGTCAGGTAGGCAAACGTGCCGCACAGAGCGGCCAGGATCAGTCAGGCGCGCCAACGCCAGCGGGCCAGGGCCTTGATGACTTTCATCCAGAGTTTGCGAGTGACCACCACGATGGGATTTCCTGAAAAGGACGGATCAATATCGGGCAACGTTATCTCAGCGCCCGCGCCCAGGCAACCGGGGATTAACAGGCGCAGGTCATCAATCACCAGCGCCGGCGATTCTTCGGCAATCGGCCGGCCATGGTTGTAGCCGTAACTCAAGGCCACGCACTGCACCCCTGCGGCTTTTGCCGCCAATACATCGCTGCGCGAATCGCCCACGAACAACGATTGGGACGCCGGAATGTTGGCCATTTTCATCACGAAGAACAGCGCCGCCGGGTCGGGCTTTTTCTGCGGCAGGGTATCGCCGCCGATGATCCAGCGAAAATACCGGCCGATCTTCATCTGGTCCAACAGCGGTGCGACGAAGCGCTCCGGCTTGTTAGTGATCAAGGCCATTTCCACGCCTTGCTTGCTCAACCATTTGAGGGTGTCACGCACGCCGGGGTACACCACCGTCAGTTCGTGGCTGCTTTCATAGGCGGCATTGAACAGCTCCAGGGCATGTTCGGCCTCCACCTCATCCACACCGGCGGCGTCGATATTGCCCGCCAGCGCCCGACGCACCAGCATCGGCGCGCCGTTGCCGACCCATTCGCGAACCGCCTCGATCCCCGCAGGCTTACGCCCCAGTTTGAGCAGCATCTGGTCCACCGCCGCCGCCAGGTCGGGCACCGAGTCGATCAAGGTACCGTCCAGATCGAACATCACCAGCCGTGGCAATTTGCCGGGGAACAGCTGCTCAAAGCCGCTCATGGACGCGCCAGCGCCAGTTCGGCGTGCATCTTGGCGATGACTTCCTGGTAATCCGGGGCATTGAAGATCGCCGAGCCGGCCACGAACGTATCGGCACCCGCAGCAGCGATCTCGCGAATATTGTTGACGTTGACCCCACCGTCGATTTCCAGGCGGATATCGCGGCCCGATGCGTCGATCAGCGCCCGCGCTTCACGCAGTTTGTTCAGGGTGCCGGGGATGAACTTCTGCCCGCCAAAGCCCGGGTTGACGCTCATCAGCAGGACCATGTCGACCTTGTCCATCACGTACTCCAGCACGCTCAAGGGTGTGGCCGGGTTGAACACCAGGCCTGCCTTGCAGCCGCCTTCGCGGATCAGTTGCAGGGTACGGTCGACGTGCAGCGTGGCTTCCGGGTGGAACGTGATGTAGGTCGCACCGGCTTCGATGAAGTCGCCGACAATGCGGTCCACCGGGCTGACCATCAAGTGTGCGTCGATCGGCGCGGTAATCCCGTACTTGCGCAGCGCCGCGCAGACCATCGGGCCGATGGTCAGGTTGGGCACGTAGTGGTTGTCCATGACGTCGAAGTGCACGAAGTCGGCGCCGGCGGCCAACACCTTGTCCACTTCTTCGCCCAGGCGGGCGAAGTCGGCGGAGAGAATCGATGGAGCAATGACGAAGGGCTGCATGACGCACCTTTTTTGAGCTAAATCACGATGGCGCGCATTGTATACCTCAGCTTTGCCCTGCGCACCGTGACCTCACTCAACGGCTAGTACGCCGCCCGGTAGATTTTCTCGATATCGGCCGCGCTGAGCTGGCGCGGGTTATTGCGCATCAGGCGTTCGATGCCCGCCGCTTCAGTGGCCATCGCCGGGATAGCCTCCTCAGGCACGCCGAAACTGCGCAGGCCGGCCGGGATTTCGACGGCGGCGCAGAGTTTCGTCATCGCCTCGACAGCCTGGTCGGCGGCATCATTCACGCTCAGCCCGCTGACATTCACGCCCATGGCCTGGGCGATGTCGCGCATCCGCTCGACACAGGCCAGCTTGTTCCAGTGCATCACATAGGGCAGCAACAGCGCATTGCTCACGCCGTGGGCGATGTTGAACCGGCCGCCCAACGGATACGCCAGCGCATGCACCGCGCCCACGCCGGCATTGCCGAAGGCCATGCCGGCCATCAGGCTGGCGGTGGCCATGTCGTCACGGGCCTGCAGGTTGGCCGGGTTGGCGTAAACCTTGGGCAGTGCGCTGGCAATCAGCTTGATCGCGCCGATCGCCAGGGCATCGGTGATCGGCGAGGCGTTCAGCGACAGGTAGGATTCAATGGCATGCACCAGTGCGTCGACGCCACTGGCGGCGGTGACGCTACGGGGACAAGTGAGGGTCATTTGCGGGCTGATCAGCGCCACATCCGGCAGCAGGTAGTCGCTGACGATGCCTTTTTTCAGCTGCGCGACCTTGTCCGAGAGGATTGCCACGTTGGTCACCTCCGAGCCGGTGCCCGCCGTGGTGGGAATGGCGATCAACGGCGGGCCCTTGCGCGGCACCTGGTCGACCCCGAACAAATCCGCCAGGGCGCCGTGGTAACCGGCGTAAGCGGCGACGCTCTTGGCGATGTCGATGGCACTGCCGCCGCCCACGCCGATCAGGCCATCGTGCCCGCCATCGCGGTAGGCCTGCATGCAGTCTTCGACAATGGCGATTTCCGGGTCGGGCAGCACGCGGTCGAAAATTTCATACGGGCGGCCGCCCAAGTGCTCGAGCGCCAGCGCCACCGTGCCGGACTTGACCAGCACGGCATCGGTGACGATCAACGGGTTATCCACATCCAGGCGGGTGAGTTCGGCGGCGAGCTGCTCAATGGCGCCAGCGCCGGTGAGCAGTTTGTGGGCGATCTTGAATGAGGAAGTACTCATGTGCGCGGCCTCTTATTGAGAGATGGGCTGGCACAAGAGTAGCTGAGACAAATGGGTTGTCTGCCATTCAAGAGCTGAATGGTCATTATCTGAATGAACAAAGCCCCCTCCCACAGTTTGATCTGTGCCGGGTTTTAGACCTGTGCGGTACGCAGCTTTTCGCCCCGCCCGCGCAGCCATTCAAGCGTCAGCAACAGCACCACTGAAAACCCGATCAGCAACGTCGCCGCCGCTGCAATCGTCGGGCTGAGGTTTTCCCGAATGCCGCTGAACATCTGCCGCGGCAACGTGGCTTGCTCCGGCCCTGCGAGAAACAGCGTCACCACCACTTCATCGAACGAGGTGGCGAAGGCGAACAGCGCCCCGGAAATCACCCCCGGCGCGATCAGCGGCAAGGTCACCCGGCGAAACGCGGTCAACGGTGACGCGCCCAGGCTGGCCGCCGCCCGCACCAGATTGTGGTTGAAACCCTGCAAGGTCGCCGACACGGTAATGATCACAAACGGCACGCCCAGCACCGCATGCACCACGATCAACGAGAAGAAGCTGTTACCCAGACCCAGCGGGGCAAAGAACAGGTAACTGGCCACGCCGATAATCACCACCGGCACCACCATCGGCGAAATCACCAATGCCATCACCAATGCCTTGCCGGGGAAGTTGCCACGGGTCAGGCCAATCGCCGCCAGCGTGCCGAACACCATCGCCAGCACTGTGGCCGCCGGGGCGACGATGATGCTGTTGCGCAGGGCGCGCATCCATTCGGCCGAGGCGAAGAAGTCCTGATACCACTGCAGCGAAAAGCCCTGCAACGGATACACCAGGAAACTGCCGCTGTTGAACGACAGCGGGATGATCACCAGTACCGGCAGGATCAGGAACAGCAGGATCAGGCCACACAGAATCCGCAGGCTGTAGAACCACAGTCGCTCCACCGGTGACATATAAGGGCTCAGCATTGCAGGGTCTCCTCAGCTCAGGCGCAGGCGACTGGCGCCCACCAGCCGGTTGTAGATCAGGTACAACAGCACCGTCGCCAGCAGCAGCAAGCCGCCCAGCGCCGTGGCCATGCCCCAGTTGATGCTGGTGTTGGTATAGAAGGCCACGAAGTAGCTGACCATCTGGTCGTTCGGGCTGCCCAGCAACGCCGGGGTGATGTAGTAACCAATCGCCAGGATGAACACCAACAGGCAACCGGCGCCGACACCGGCGTAGGTCTGCGGGAAGTACACGCGCCAGAAGCTGGCGAAGGGGTGACAGCCCAAGGAAATCGCCGCACGCATGTAGGTTGGCGAAATGCCCTTCATCACGCTGTAGATCGGCAGGATCATGAACGGCAGCAGGATATGCACCATGGAGATGTACACACCGGTACGGTTGAACACCAACTCCAGCGGCGTATCGATCAGGCCCATGCCCATCAGGGCGCTGTTGATCAGGCCGCCGGATTGCAGCAGTACGATCCACGCCGCCACCCGCACCAGGATCGAGGTCCAGAACGGCAGCAATACCAGGATCATCAGCAGGTTGCTTTTACGCGCCGGCAGGTTGGCCAGCAGGTACGCCAGGGGATAGGCCAGCAGCAGGCAGATCACGGTGATGACCAGGCCCATCCAGAATGTGCGGGCGAAGATATCCAGATAGATAGCCTGGTCCTGGGTGGCCGGCGCGATTTCGCCCAGGTCGTCGATACGGTGATCGACGGCCGCCAGCAGGTAGTAAGGCGTCAGGCTGCTGGTATTGCGTCGGATCGCCTGCCAGTACGCCGGGTCGCCCCAGCGTTCATCGAGGGTTTCAAGCGCAGCTTTATAAGAGGCCGGCGCGTCGGTAAACGGCAGCGCCCGCGCGGTTTTGGTCAGCAAGCTGCGATAGCCGGCCAGTTCCATGTTCAAGCGCTTGGACAGATCGCCCAGGGTCTGGTTTTTGCGCGCTTCGCCCAGGTCCTCACTGAGCGCCTGGTACACCGACTCGCCGGGCAAGCCACGACCGTCCCAGGCCGTCACTGCCACCACTGTGCGCGGCAAGCCTGCGACCACTTCCGGGTTGCCGACGCTTTTGTAGAGCAGCGCAACAATGGGCACCAGGAACACCAGCAGCAAAAACAGCACCAGCGGCGCAATCAAGGCCTGGGCCTTCCAGCGATTGAGCCGCTCGGCACGGGCCAGGCGCTGCTTGAGGGTGGGAATGGCGAGGGCCATGGAAAACTCCGGGTCTTGAAAGTGGATGCAATCTGTCAAACACAACAGATCCCCTGTGGGAGGGGGCTTGCCCCCGATGGCGGTGGATCAGTCAAATCAGCCGTCGTCTGACACACCGTCATCGGGGGCAAGCCCCCTCCCACATGGATTATTTGGCGGCCCAGGAATTGAAGCGCTGCTCAAGCTGCTCGCCGTTATCGGCCCAGAAGCTCACATCGATCTGCACCTGATTGGCGATATTTTCCGGCGTGGTCGGCATGTCCTTGAGCACGTCTTTGGCCAGCAACGGCACGGCCTGGGTATTGGCCGGGCCGTAGGCGATGTTTTCCGAATAGATCTTCTGCTGCTGCGGCTGCACCGAGAAGGCGATGAATTTTTTCGCCGCTTCGGCGCGATCCTTGGCCAGGCCTTTTGGAATGGCCCAGGCGTCGAAGTCGTAGATGCCGCCGTTCCACACCACTTTGAGGTTGCTTTCTTTCTGCACGGCGGCGATCCGGCCGTTGTAGGCCGAGCTCATCACGACGTCACCCGAGGCCAGGTATTGCGGCGGCTGTGCACCGGCTTCCCACCACTGGATCGACGGCTTGAGTTCGTCGAGTTTCTTGAATGCACGGTCCTGGCCATCTTTGCCGGCCAGCACTTTGTAGACGTCCTTGGGCGCTACGCCGTCGGCCATCAGCGCAAATTCCAGGGTGTATTTGGCGCCTTTGCGCAGGCCACGCTTGCCCGGGAATTTCTTGGTGTCCCAGAAATCCGCCCAACTGGTCGGCGCACTGGCGAGTTTGTCGGCGTTGTAGGCCAGCACTGTCGACCACACGAAGAAGCCCACGCCGCAGGGCTGGATCGCGCCTTTGACGTAGTCGGCGCCGTTGCCGAACAGTTTCGGGTCGAGGGGCTCGAACATGTCTTCGTCGCAACCACGGGACAGTTCAGGCGACTCCACTTCCACCAGGTCCCAGGACACGCTCTTGGTGTCGACCATGGCTTTGACCTTGGCCATTTCACCGTTGTATTCACCGGCAATGATCTTGCCGTTGCCCGCGCTTTCCCACGGGGCATAGAAGGCCTTGACCTGGGCCGCCTTGTTCGCGCCGCCAAAGGAAACGACGGTCAGGTCCGGGCCTGCCATGGCCTGTGTCGCGCCCATCAGGCCGATAGCCAGGGCCGAATACTTAAGGGATCTCAACATTGTTGTGCTCTCCACGTGCAGGGTTGGTGAAGCCAGGGGGCGATCAATTCGCCTCTAGAAGTGGGTCGAGTGCGCGAACGTGCTCGACTTGCCAGCCAATCGGTACTACGTCGCCGACCGTCAGGGCCGGGTCCAGCTCGGCAATCGGTTGTTTCACGAAAAAATCGGTCTTGCCGCAGACTTCCAGGCGCACACGCACGTGGTCGCCCAGGTAGATGAACTCCGCCACCCGCCCGGAAAAACGGTTGATGCAGCGGTCACTTGCGCCATTGAGGCTGACGCGCTCCGGACGCACCGACAGCGTCACCGGGCCGCCGATCGAGCCGACGTTCACCGCCAGCGCCTCGACCTTTTCGCCGCGCGCCAGCTCCACCACACAGCGCTCGCCGGTGTGGCTGTGCAGACGGCCATTGAGACGGTTATTTTCGCCGATGAAGTTGGCCACAAAGGTATTTTTCGGCTCTTCATACAGGCTGCGCGGCGCGGCGATCTGCTGGATTTCGCCCTGGTGAAACACCGCCACGCGGTCGGACATGGTCAAGGCTTCGCCCTGGTCATGGGTCACATACACCACGGTCACGCCGAGGCGCTGATGCAGATGCTTGATTTCCATCTGCATGTGTTCGCGCAATTGCTTGTCGAGGGCGCCGAGGGGTTCGTCCATCAGCACCAGCTGCGGCTCGAACACCAACGCGCGAGCCAACGCCACCCGCTGTTGCTGGCCCCCGGACAGTTGCGCCGGGTAGCGCTGGGCGAACGCGTCGAGCTGGACCATGCTCAGCACGCGCTTGACCCGCTCGCTGATGTCGGTCTTGCTCAAGCCACGCACGGAC
Organism: Pseudomonas sp. 24 E 13; assembly: GCF_900004715.1. Lineage (NCBI taxonomy): Bacteria > Pseudomonadati > Pseudomonadota > Gammaproteobacteria > Pseudomonadales > Pseudomonadaceae > Pseudomonas > Pseudomonas sp. 24 E 13. The sequence continues at coordinate 61,366 of NZ_CVTO01000125.1, read as the reverse complement.
AGGGGAAACGCCAGGTTCTCGGCCACGGTCATGTGCGGGAACAATGCATAGTTCTGGAACACCATGCCGATGTCGCGCTTGTGCGGCGGCACGTTATTGATCGAGCGCCCGGCCAGCTGGATTTCGCCGGCGGTGGGTGTTTCAAAGCCGGCCAGCATCATCAGGCTGGTGGTCTTGCCCGAACCGGACGGCCCGAGCAGGGTGAGGAACTCACCCTTGCGAATCTCCAGGTTGAGGTCTTTGACGATCAGGTTTTCGCCATCGTAGCTTTTCTGCACGCCACGAAAGCTGACCAGCACATCATTTGAATCCACCTCGCTCATATCCGCACCTTTGTGTTTTGGACCGCTGTGACACAAGCGTAGTCCAGGCGCGAGGCCCCGGAAATCGGGGGCGAGGAGAGAATCCCATCAGCCGGATGGAAGGTTCGGGGTAGGGATCGCCCTACACGGATGGCGGGCATGGGACAGTGCAGCGGCAAGTCTTCGCCGGGCGGCGCTTGCGCGGTGTCGTTAATGGATACGCCGCTACAGCAGCTTGTGTTCCATGGCGTATTTCACCAACTCGGCCAGGGAGGTGATATTGAGCTTTTGCATCAAGCGCGCCTTGTGCGTGCTGATGGTTTTGCTGCTCAGGGCCAACTGCAGGGCGATGTCGTTGACGTTGGCGCCTTGTGCCAGACGTTCGAACACCGAAAACTCGCGCTCCGACAGCAGCGAGTGCAAGGGGCGCGAATCCGTCAGGCCGACTTCGAAGACCATGCGGTCTGCCAGGTCCGGGTCGATATAGCGCCCACCCGCCGCGACCTTGCGAATCGCCATCAGCAGCAATGCCGGGTCGCTGTCCTTGGTGGCATAGCCGGCCGCACCCACCTTCAGGGCGCGGGCGGCCATTTGCGCCTCATCGTGCATGGACAGCACCAGGATCGCCGGCGGGTTGCTCAGCGCGCGGATACGCGCGATAGCCTCCAGGCCATTCACGCCGGGCATGGAGATATCCAGCAACACCACCTCGCACGGCACATGGCGCAGGGTCTCCAGCAATTGCTCACCATTGCTCGCTTCGCCTACCACCAGCAGGTCCTTGGCCAGGCCGATCAATTGCTTGATGCCTTCCCGGACAATGGTGTGGTCTTCGGCTACCAGTACGCGGATCACAGGGGTTTCCTCTTATCGTTATGCATCCAGCGGCACCGTGACGCTCAGGGTGGTGCCCTCCCCCAACTCGCTGACCAGGCTCAACTGCCCGCCCATGATCAGTACCCGTTCGCGCATGCCGACCAGGCCGAACGATACCGCTCGCCCCTGCGCCTGCACGAAACCGATACCGTCATCGCTGATGGTCAGCCGCAGGTTCGGGCCATCCACGCCCAGCGTCAGCTCCACAGTATGCGCCTGGGCATGGCGCATCACATTGGTCAGCGCCTCCTGCAGGATGCGGAACAGGCCGATGGCCTTGGCGTCGCTCAGTATTGGCGGGTTTTCCGGGACGCGTACCAGGCAGGGAATCTGCGTGCGCGCTTCGAAGCGTCGTGCCTGCCATTCGATGGCCGAGGCAATGCCGGCGTCGAGAATCGGCGGGCGCAGCGCCGTCGCGACATCACGTACCAATTGAAAAAGCTGGGCTATCAGGCGCTTCATGCTGTTCAAGCGCTCGTTCAGGCCCGGGTCGAGTTGCGCATAGGCCAATTCACACATTGAGGTTTCCAGCTTGAGCACGGTGAGCATCTGCCCCAGTTCGTCGTGTACTTCGCGGGCGATACGCGCCTTTTCTTCTTCGCGCACCGTTTCCAGGTGGGCTGACAATTGGCGCAACTGTGCCTCGCTTTGCAGCAGGGCGGCCACATAACGGCGGCGCTCGGTGACGTCAGTCAGGTAAACCACCAGGTACTCGCCGTCGGCAAAGCGCAGAAAACTCAACGACACGTCTGCCGGCAGGATGCTGCCGTCGGCGCGCAGGCAGTCGGTGGCGAAGGTCTGCGCGCCCTCCTCGCTGGCCCGCCCTCGTTTCCACAGATTGAGCCAGCGGTCCATGGTCAATGTCGGGTCGAAATCGATCAGCGGTCGCTCGATCAATGCGCCAGCGCCATAGCCGAGCATGGTTTCGGCGGCGCGATTGGCGTAACGCACGTGACTGTCCCAATTGACCCACAGGATGCCGACCGTACTTTGATCGATGGAAAACTGCGTCAGGCGCAAGGCTTCAGCGCCAGCGGCGCGCGCCGCACTTTCCTCCCGCGCCGCCAACAGGTCGTGCTCCAGGTTGCGTTGTTGGCGGCGCTGCCAGAGCACCGCGGCGAGGCTGGCGAGCAGTAACAGCCCAAGCAGCACGCTAAGATTTTTCCACACGCCCATGGCATTTGATAAACGCGGGTACTGAGGCTGCAGCCAGCGGCTGTGCAATTGGTCGAGGTCGCGGGCGGGTATCGCCCGCAAGGCGCTTTGCATGATGCCGGCCAGCTGCGGCCATTCACGCCGCGTGGCCACCCGCAGCAACTGCGGCAGGCCGATATCGCCGACCACCGCCAGCCCGGCAAACTCCGCCTCGCCGGACAACCGGCCCAGTTGCGCCTCATCCACCACCGCATAGCGGGCCTGCCGGCTCACCAGTAACTGCAGGGCCTGACGCTCCATGGGCACGCCTTGCAGGTTGAGGTTGGGATAGGTGCTGCGCAGGTAGTCGGCCACCGTGCTGGGCATGCGCACCGCGATGCGCGATTGTGCGTCGAGTTTTTCCAGCTCCACCGCGCCGCCGCCTTCACGAATACCGACAATATGCTGGGGCACGCGCATATAAGGGTCGCTGAACAACCACAGGCGCAAGCCGGCCGGGGTTTGCTGCAGGCCGGGGGCGATGTCCACCTCGCCGTCGCGCACGGCGGCCTCCAATTGCTGCTGATCGGGAAAGTTGCGCCAGGTCAGCTCGATGCCCAGTGCCCTGGCCAGCCACTGCATCAACTCGACATTGGCCCCGGACAACCGCTGCAGCCGTCGGTCGTATTGCGCGTAAGGCGCCTGCAACACCAGGCCCACCCGCAATTGCGGGTGCTGCGCCAGCCACGCACGCTGCTGCGCATCCAGTTGCGCCTGGGGCACGACGGGGGCAGGCGCTGCGTTCGCCATCAAGGCAACACACAGACAGCCGATAACCAGCAGCAAGCGAAAACCCATGATCCACGTCTCACATCACTGACAAATACCGATCAACCCATTAGGCTGCTGAGATCTTCCGGCCGGGATTTAACGATGCCACCTCTAAACCGTTCGGCACTGCCAGCATTGTGCCTGTCGCTGCTATTTACCAGCGCCTTTTCTGTTCAAGCCGCCGATGCGCCTGCAGCCGTCGCGGAAAAACCCGCCGAGCGCCAGCCCTTGCCCGAGCGCAGCGAGGCAGAAGCCCGCGCGCTCGAACGCCAGGTTGCGCAACAGGAACAACAACAATTGCAGGCCGGCAGCGAGTCGTTCCTGGCCCTGTGGAGGCCCGCCAACAGCGCCGACCCCCAGGGCGTGGTGATTATCGTGCCAAGTGCCGGCGAAAATGCCGACTGGCCGCAAGCGATCGGCCCGTTGCGGCGCAAACTGCCGGACGCTGCCTGGGGCACCCTCAGCCTGTCATTGCCGGACGTCAATCTGGACACCCTGCCGCCACGCGTCATCGAGCCGCCCAAAGCGGCGGTCGATACCAGCAGCAAGGACGGCAGCACGGTCGCCAAACCCGTCGAACAGGCCGCCAGCGCGGAAGCCGAAGGCACTGACCCGGCAGTGGTACCGGGCGCGGATGAACAGGACAAGACCGACGCCAAACGTATCTTCGACCGCATCGACGCTGCCGTCGCCTTCGCCCAGACCCAGGGCGCCCGCAGTGTGGCACTGCTCGGTCACGGCACCGGCGCATGGTGGGCTGCGCGTTACCTGAGCGAGAAACAACCCGCCCAGGTGCAGAAATTGGTGATGGTGGCCGGCAAGACACCCGCCGCTCGTCAACCGGACCTGCAGCAATTGGCCCCAGCGCTGAAAGTACCTACGGCGGATGTGTTCTACCAGGACGGCGCCCAGGACGGCAAAAACGCACTGGCCCGTATCCAGGCGGCCAAGCGCGGCAAGAACGAAGGCTACAAGCCGGTGCAACTCCACGCCCTGCCCGGCAACGATGCCGCCGAGCAGGAACAGCTCTACCGGCGAGTTCGCGGCTGGTTAAGCCCGCAGGCCGATTGAACACATTTTTCGAAAGTGTTGAATAACCAATGTGGGAGGGAGCTTGCCCCCGATAGCCATAAGTATCTACACAACTCAACAGCGCCCAACCGTAACCACGATGCGAAGCGAGCCGCTCTTGATCTTGATCTGCTTTTGATCTCAGGCGCCCCGTTAAACCACGCTGGCCGAACGCAGGCTTGAATCCGTGGGCAACCCGGCAGGACGCCGGGTTAGCCGCCCCGCGCCATGGATGGCGCGTGGCGGCGGCCCACGGATTCAAGCCGGAGCGAGGGCACACCGAGCCTAGGCGAGGTGCCGAGTGGTGGGGCAAGAGCGTTTTGCTTACTTTTGCGCTTTTCAAAAGTGAGCCGCCGTCAGGGCGGAACCCTAAGCAGCCGTTACCGCAGAAACGGATATGTACTCGGTCCAATCCAACATCCTGGCTAGCCCAGAGGCCGCCATCGGGGGCAAGCCCCCTCCCACATTTTGACCTCGGAGCGTCAGGTAGATACGCGTTAGCTCCCTCGCCACAGGTGCGGTGTAGCACCAAAACTGTGTAGATACCTATGGCCATCGGGGGCAAGCCCCCTCCCACATTTGATCGGCGATGTCAGCGAAAGTCCCGCCGCTCGCGAATCAACGCATAAGCGTTATGCAACTCACGGGTACGCTCGGTCGCCTCGCGCACTTGCGCGGGGCTGGCGCCACTGCCGGCGATCTTGTCCGGGTGATGGCGACTGAGCAGGCGGCGATAGGCGCGCTTGATTACCGACGGCTCAGCGGTCGCCGTCACCCCCAGAATCCGCAACGCCTCCTGATAAGCACCGACACGGTTCACCAACGGCTTGCGCGCCGGCGCGTAATCGGAGGCCAACGCGCGGATTTGTTGCGGCGTCCAGCCCAGCCATTTGCCCCACCGTTCGATCAGGTCACGCTCGGCATCATCCGCCCGGCCATCCGCCCAGGCCATCCGCCAGCACGCACGTAGAACACCCTCGGCGGCATGGGGTTGCGCCTTGAGCACGCGCAGATAACTGCGCACACGGTCAGTGCCGGACTTGCCACGATTAAACGCCATGATGGCTCGGCGCTGGGCCGGCTCGGTCATGTCCAGTGCGCGCATTTCCTGGCGCGCCTGCTGGATATGCCCGTCCACAATGCGACCGTTGCTTTTGGCCAGGCGCCCCAGCAGCACGAACAACAATTCGTCGTTGCGCAACGCGGGGCGGCCGCCAAGGCGTTCGCGCAACTGCGCCCAGCTGTGCAATTGCAGGCGCCGGTCCAGCGCCTGCCCCAGCAATGCACCCAACAAAGCCCCCGGAATGCTGGCAATCGCAAAGCCAGCCCCGGCGCCGATCAGCGTCCCTGGCCACAGCATCCTATCGTCCCGCTGTCAGCAAGGTTTCGACCTGCGCCAGACGTTCAAGCGTTCCGACATCCACCCAGCGTCCCTTCATGTGTTCACCCGTCACCCGACCGTTGGCCATCGCCGCGCGCAGTAACGGCGCCAGCTTGAAGGCACCCGCACTGCAACCCGCGAACAATTGAGGGTCGAGCACGGAAATGCCACTGAAGGTCAGGTTATCGGCACCGGGCGCCGCATCATGAAGCACGCCGTCGTCCAGGTAGAAATCCCCGCCGGACGGATGATGTGCCGGGTTGTCGACCATCACCAGATGGGCCAGGCCCTGGAGCGGTCGCTTCAATTGGCTGAAGTCGTAATCGGTCCAGATATCGCCGTTTACCACCAGGAACGGCTCGTCACCCAGCAACGGCAGCGCCTGGAAAATCCCGCCGCCGGTTTCCAGCGGCTCGCCTTCAGCTGAATAACGGATACGCACGCCGAACTGGGCACCGTCACCCAGGTAGCTTTCGATCTGCTGACCGAGCCAGGCGTGGTTGATCACGATCTCGGTGAAGCCGGCCTTGGCCAGCGCTTCAAGGTGATACTCGATCAGCCGTTTGCCGCCCGCCTGCACCAGCGGTTTGGGCGTATGCAGCGTCAGCGGGCGCATGCGCTCGCCCTTGCCGGCCGCCAGGATCATCGCTTTCATACGCAAGCCTCGGCCGGTTGGCGCAGGCTGCTGAGCAGCTCACCCAGGTCACTTAACTCCGGCCGGTCGGCCAGCACCGCTTCTATATAAGCAAAGAAGCGCGGCACGTCCGCCAGATAGCGTGGTTTGCCATCGCGGTGGCAGATCCGCGCGAAGATGCCGATGACCTTGAGGTGACGCTGCACGCCCATCAGGTCGCTGGCACGCAGGAACTCTTCAAAATCATCCTGCACAGGGATGCCCAACTCACTGGCGCGTTCCCAGTAGCCGCGCTGCCACGCGCGCACGCGGGCCTGGGGCCAGCTGAGGAAGGCGTCTTTGAACAGACAGGTAATGTCATAGGTCACCGGGCCATAGACCGCATCCTGGAAATCCAGCACCCCAGGGTTAGGCTCGCTGATCATCAGGTTGCGCGGCATATAGTCGCGGTGCACCAGCACATTGGGCTGGGCCAGGGCGCTGTCGATCAAGCGGTCACTGACGCGTTGCCAGAGGGCCTGCTGGCAGGTATCAAGCTCGATACCCAGGTGCCGGCGTACGTACCATTCAGGGAACAACTCAAGCTCGCGACGCAGCAGGGCGACGTCATAGCTGGGCAACGGCGCGTCCATCGGCAACTGCTGGAACGCCAGCAGCGCATCGATGGCGTCGGCGAACAATTGATCGGCGTTTTGCTCGTCAATCACGTCCAGATAGGTTTTTCGGCCCAGGTCATTGAGCAAAAGAAAGCCTCGGGGCAAATCTTCTGCATAAATTTTTGGCACATTAATTCCCGATTTCGCGAGCAAATGTGCGATATCGACGAAAGGTTTGCAGTTTTCCTGGGGCGGTGGCGCGTCCATTACGACGAATGTATGCGCCCCACCCTCCCACCGGAAGTAACGCCTGAAACTCGCGTCGCTGCTGGCCGCGGTCAATGTGGCCGGGGGTACGGGGCCCCAGTCCTGAGCGTTGAAGAGAATCGGCAACTGCTCATCCAGCCAGACTTCCAGCTGTTGTAAACGTAGATCGTGCTCGGGCATTACAAGGGTCTCCGACGGCGCTAGCCGTCAAGCGGGGCATGCTTTATTATCACGCATCTTTTTCAGACCATCGAGAGGCGTGCGGCCCAAACCGCGGGCAGATGGCACGCAGGAAGCCCGGACTAATAAGATGGCATTGAAATCCCCCGCGTTTCGTAGAAAATTTCCGTTGCTGGTAACCGGCAGTCTGCTGGCCTTGCAACCTTTCGCCACCTCATTCGTGGTCGCCGCGGAACAGTATGACTGCTCAGTCTCTGCTTCGGGTGCCTGGGATTGCGCGCCGAAAACGGCCGCCGCCCCATTGCCACCGCGCCCGGTGCATGACGGTTCTGCCGTCAGCTCGGCCAACAGCACGCCGCAGGGCGAGGCTGGCGGCAGCGTCGACGCCGAGCCCAAGACCATGCTGGTCACCGAAGCCAAGGGCCGTGGGCTGCGTTCGCGCAGCAAAGACTACAGCCACCTGGACTGGGTGCCTCGCGAGAAACTGACCGCAGCACAGTTGGCCGAAACCGGCCCTTACTGCGGCGGTGCCTACATCGAGCCGACGCGTCCTGGCATGAATGACAAGACGAACAAGAGCGATGCGCCGACCTTCATCGGTGCCAAGGCTTCTCGTTACGAGCAGGAACAGCAGGTCGCCACTCTGGCCGGTGACGTCGTCATGCGCCAGGGCAGCATGCAGCTGGAGTCCGACGAAGCCAGCCTGTACCAGGCCGAGAACCGTGGCGAGCTGAACGGCAACGTGCGCCTGCGCGACAACGGCGCGCTGATCGTGGGCGACCGTGCCCAGGTCCAGCTCGATACCGGCGCGGCCCAGATCGACAACGCCGAGTACGTGATGCACAAGTCGCGTATCCGCGGTAACGCGCTGTACGCCAAGCGTGCCGAGAACGCGATCATCCGTCTCAAGGACGGTACGTACACCACCTGCGAGCCGGACAGCAACGCCTGGCAGCTCAAGGGCAACAACATCACGTTGAACCCGGCCACCGGTTTCGGTACGGCCACCAACGCGACGTTGCGGGTCAAGAACATCCCGATCCTGTACACCCCTTACATCTATTTCCCGATTGACGACCGCCGTCAGTCCGGCTTCCTGCCGCCGAGCTTCAGCACCGGCAGTGAGACTGGCTTTACCCTCGTGACGCCGTACTACTTCAACCTGGCACCGAACTACGACGCCACGTTGTACCCGCAATACATGACCAAGCGCGGCCTGTTGATGGAAGGCGAATTCCGCTACCTCACCAAGTCCAGCGAAGGCCAGTTCGGCGGGGCGTACCTGAACGACGACAACGACGAGCGCAAGAACCAGACCGATTACGAAAAAACCCGCTACATGCTCAACTGGCAGCACAGGGGTGGGTTGGATTCGCGCCTGACGTCCCAGGTGGACTACACCAAGATCAGCGATCCTTACTACTTCCAGGACTTGAAGACCTTCGAGGAGGGTGTCCAGAACCGGGACTTCCTGAACCAGCAGGGTTCCCTGACGTACCGAGGCGATTCTTATCAGGCTCGCTTGAATGTCCAGGCGTACCAGTTGTCCACAATCTCTCAAATCACGCCGTATGACCGGTTGCCGCAGCTCACGCTGAACGGCCAACTGCCGTTTCATCCGGGCGGCTTGAACTTCAGTTATGAAACCGAAGCCGTACGCTTTGATCGTGACTTGCAGAGCGGTACGTTCACCGACGAAAACGGCTTGGTTTCACCTCGCCTGGATAGCAACGTACTGGGTCTTACCCGCGCCAACGGTACTCGTCTGAACGTCGCGCCAGCCGTCGAATACCCGATGAACTGGACTTACGGTTTTATTACGCCGAAGCTCAAATACGTCTACACCAAGTACGATCTTGACCTTGATGGTACAGGCAAGAATCAAATGGCGCTTGCCGGTCAAACTTTCAAGAGCTCCCAGGACCGCGCAATACCTGTTGCCAGCGTAGACAGCGGCCTGTACTTCGACCGCAGAACCAATTTGTTCGGCAAGGACTTCAACCAGACCCTCGAACCACGGGCCTACTACCTCTACGTACCGAACAAGGACCAGAGCGATATTCCGGTGTTTGATACCAGTGAATACTCGTTCAGCTATTCCTCGTTGTTCCGCGACAACCGCTTCAGCGGTTCCGACCGGATCGGTGACGAGAACAAGCTGTCCCTGGGCGTAACCAGCCGCTGGATCGAAGATAACGGTTTTGAGCGCCAACGCGTGTCGGTAGGTCAGGCCGTGTACTTCAAGGACCGTGAGGTTCAACTGCCAGGCGTATTGGCCGCCGATCGTGATGACGCGCGTACCGACGTATCGCCTATCGCGCTGGAATACGAATTCCACTTCAACCGCGACTGGCGTGCCACCGCCGACTACAACTGGGATCCCGAGAGCCACTCCCCACGGTCCGGCAGCGCGATGTTCCACTACCAGCCGGAGAACGACCCGAACAAGGTTATCAACCTCGGTTATCGCTATCGCAACGACCAGGTCGTCTATAACCAGCTGACCAACAAATGGCAGTTCGGTGGTGACTACGGCAGGCCGGGCGATCCGAACTACGTGAAGGATTACTACAAAATCCAGCAACACGACTTCTCGATGATGTGGCCGATCATTCCACAGTGGAACCTGATCACCCGCTGGCAGTATGACTATGCACGTAACCGTACCCTGGAAGCCTTTGGTGGTTTCGAGTACGACAACTGCTGCTGGAAACTGCGCGTCATCAACCGTTACTGGGTTTCCAACGACGAATACAGCCAGATCGCCCCGCTTAACGAAAAGGGTGACCACGGGCTCTTCTTCCAGATCGTCCTCAAAGGACTCGGCGGCCTGACCGGCGCCAAGGTAGAGAGCTTCCTCGACAAAGGCATTGAAGGTTATCGTGAACGTGAAGACAAAGCTTTCTGAGTGTTTGCGCCCGCTAGTGCTGGGCGCGCTGTTCCTGGGTGCCGCCTCGGCGCATGCCGCGGTGCAACAGCTGGATAAAGTCGCAGCCATCGTCGATAACGACGTGATCATGCAGAGCCAGCTGGACCAGCGGGTCAAGGAAGTTCAGCAGACCATCGCCAAGCGTGGCGGTGGTGTGCCGCCGACCAGCGTCCTGGAGCCCCAGGTGCTGGAACGCCTGATCGTCGAAAACCTGCAACTGCAGATCGGCGAGCGCTCCGGCATCCGTATTTCGGACGAAGAGCTCAACCAGGCCGTCGGCACCATCGCTCAACGCAACAACATGAGCATCGATCAGTTCCGCGCAGCCCTGGCGCATGATGGCCTGTCCTATGAGGACGCGCGTGACCAGATCAAGCGTGAAATGATCATCAGCCGTGTACGTCAACGTCGCGTAGCGGAGCGGGTGCAGGTGTCGGAGCAGGAAGTGAAGAACTTCCTGGCCTCGGACCTGGGCAAGATGCAACTCTCCGAAGAGCTGCACCTGGCCAATATCCTGATCCCGACGCCAGACAGCGCCAACGCCGAGCAGCTCAATGCCGCCGCGGCCAAGACCCAGGCGATCTACGACCGCCTCAAGGCGGGTGCTGATTTCGCTCAAATGGCGATTGCCCAGTCCGGCAGCGACAACGCGCTCGACGGTGGTGACATGGGCTGGCGTAAAGCCGCTCAACTGCCGCCGCCGTTCGACCGTGAGCTCAGTGCCATGAACGTGGGTGACATTACCCAGCCTGCACGTACTCCAGGCGGCTTTATCATCCTCAAGCTGCTCGGCAAGCGCGGCGGCGAGACCTCGCTGAAGGACGAAGTACACGTTCGTCACATCCTGGTCAAACCCAGCGAAATCCGCACCGAAGCACAAACCAAGGAACTGGCCCAGAAGATCTATGACCGCATCGAAAGCGGTGAAGACTTCGCCACCCTGGCCAAGAGTTTCTCGGAAGACCCAGGCTCGGCCCTCAACGGCGGTGACCTGAACTGGATCGACCCGAAAGCCCTGGTGCCGGAGTTCCAGCAGGTGATGGCCGATACGCCGCAAGGTGTGCTGTCCAAGCCGTTCAAGACCCAATACGGCTGGCATGTACTGGAAGTCCTTGGCCGTCGCGCCACCGACAACACCAACCAGGCCCGCGAACAGCAAGCCCTGACCGTACTGCGCAACCGCAAGTACGACGAGGAGCTGCAAACCTGGCTGCGTCAGATCCGTGACGAAGCCTACGTAGAAAACAAGCTGCCGGCCGCCGAGCAAACAGGCACCGACCAGGCAGCGCAGTGAAACCCCAGCGTTTCGCGGTAACACCCGGCGAGCCGGCCGGCATTGGTCCAGACCTGTGCCTGCTGCTCGCCTCGCAACCCCAGCCACACCCCCTGATTGCCATTACCAGCCGCGACCTGCTCCTTGAGCGGGCCGCACAGCTGGGTGTGGCTGTCAACCTGCTGAGCGTTGCACCGGGCAACTGGCCCGACCTGCCGGCGCCGGCGGGCAGCCTGTATGTGTGGGACACCCCGCTGCATGCCAAGGTCGCCGCCGGGCAACTGGACAAGGCCAATGCGGCCTTTGTGCTGGAAACCCTGACCCGCGCGGGCCAAGGCTGCATCGACGGCGACTTCGCCGGCATGATCACCGCGCCCGTTCATAAAGGCGTGATCAACGAATCCGGTATCGCCTTCTCCGGCCATACCGAATTCCTGGCCGAACTCACCCACACCGAACAAGTCGTGATGATGCTGGCCACCCGTGGCCTTCGCGTCGCGCTGGTCACCACCCATCTGCCGCTGCGCGATATCGCCGACGCCATCACCGCCGAGCGCATAGAACGCGTCACGCGCATCCTGCACGCCGACCTGCAACACAAATTCGGCATTGCCCAACCGCGCATCCTGGTCTGTGGGCTCAACCCCCACGCCGGTGAAGGCGGCCATTTGGGCCATGAAGAAATCGACATCATTGAACCGACATTAGAGCGTCTGCGCCAGGAAGGCATGGACCTGCGCGGCCCATTGCCCGCAGACACTCTGTTTACCCCCAAATATCTGGAGCACTGCGACGCAGTGCTGGCGATGTACCATGACCAGGGGCTGCCCGTGCTGAAATACAAAGGCTTCGGCGCCGCAGTCAACGTGACACTGGGCCTGCCGATCATCCGCACCTCCGTCGACCATGGCACTGCCCTGGACCTGGCGGGCAGCGGCAAGATCGATACCGGCAGCCTGCACGTGGCCCTGGAAACCGCCTATCAGATGGCCGAGACCCGTATATGACCGAGCATTACCAACACCGGGCGCGCAAGCGCTTCGGGCAAAACTTCCTGCACGACGCTGGCGTGATCGACCGCATCCTGCGCTCCATCCATGCCAAGCCAGAAGACCGCCTGCTGGAAATCGGCCCGGGCCAGGGCGCACTGACCCAAGGCCTGCTGGCCAGTGGCGGGCAACTGGATGTGGTGGAGCTGGACAAGGACCTGATCCCGATCCTCAATCAGCAATTTGCCGGCAAGCCCAACTTCAACCTGCATCAGGGCGATGCGCTGAAGTTCGACTTCAACACCCTCAACGCCGCGCCCAACAGCCTGCGCGTTGTCGGTAACCTGCCGTACAACATCTCCACCCCGCTGATTTTCCACCTGCTGAACAACGCCGGGATCATCCGCGACATGCACTTCATGCTGCAAAAAGAAGTGGTGGAGCGCCTGGCCGCTGGCCCAGGTGGCGGTGATTGGGGCCGGCTGTCGATCATGGTCCAGTACCACTGCCGCGTCGAACACCTGTTCAACGTCGGCCCGGGCGCGTTCAACCCGCCGCCGAAGGTCGACTCGGCCATCGTGCGCCTGGTGCCCCATGCCGTCCTGCCGCACCCGGCCAAGGACCACAAACTGCTCGAGCGTGTCGTACGCGAAGCGTTCAACCAGCGCCGCAAGACCCTGCGCAACACGCTCAAGGCGCTGTTGAGCAATGCCGAGATCGAAGCTGCCGGCGTCGATGGCAGCCTGCGTCCCGAGCAACTGGACCTGGCCGCATTCGTGCGCCTGGCCGACCAGTTGGCTATCCAGCCTGCGCCAGCAGCAGAGCAGGTGTAAGGACAAATGTGGGAGGGGGCTTGCCCCCGATGAGGTTGTGTCAGTGCAGGAAGGTTTAACTGAACCACCGCTATCGGGGGCAAGCCCCCTCCCACACTTGAACCCTGTCATACCCGACAGCATGTCTGGCCTAGTGCCCACCTCTTGGCCTAGACTGATCCGCATCTGCTGTCCTCCGCTTTTGCTTTTAAGGCCTCTTGCATGTCCGATCCTCGCTACCAGATCGACGTCAGCGTCGTCACCCGCTTCCTGGCGGACCAATCGCAACCCGAACTCAACCGCTTTGCCTTTGCCTACACCATCACGGTGAAAAACAACGGGCTGGTGCCGGCCAAGTTGCTGTCACGCCATTGGGTGATCACCGACGGTGACGGTCAGGTTGAAGAAGTACGCGGCGCGGGCGTTGTCGGCCAGCAACCGTTGATCGACATCGGCGCCAGCCATACCTACAGCAGCGGCACGGTGATGACCTCCAGGGTCGGCACCATGCAGGGCTCGTATCAGATGAAAGCCACCGACGGCCACTTGTTCGACGCGACCATCAAGCCCTTCCGCCTCGCGGTGCCCGGAGCCCTGCACTGATGGCGACGTACGCGGTCGGTGACCTGCAAGGGTGCCTGGAGCCCCTCAAGTGCCTGCTTGAACAGGTCGCCTTCGACCCCGTGAATGATCGCCTGTGGCTGGTCGGCGACTTGGTCAACCGTGGCCCGCAGTCGCTGGAAACCCTGCGCTACCTCTATAACCTGCGCGATTCGCTGGTCTGCGTACTGGGCAACCATGACCTGCACCTGCTCGCGGCCGGCCAGAACATCGAGCGCCTGAAAAAAGGCGACACCCTGCGCGAGATCCTCGAAGCACCGGACCGCGCCGAGTTGCTGGAATGGTTGCGCCGACAAAAGCTCATGCACTACGACGAGGCCCGTAACATCGCCCTTGTCCACGCCGGCATCCCACCGCAATGGACCTTGAAGAAAGCCCTCAAGTGCGCCGCCGAAGTCGAAAGCGCCCTGGCCGATGACAATCTGTACACCGCCTACCTCGACGGCATGTATGGCAACGAGCCAGTGAAGTGGGACAACGAGCTCACCGGCGTTGCCCGCCTGAGAGTGATCACCAACTATTTCACGCGCATGCGTTTCTGCACGGCGCAGGGCAAGCTGGACCTCAAGAGCAAGGAAGGCGCCGACACTGCCCTGCCCGGCTACCAGCCCTGGTTCGCCCACAAGGAACGCAAGACCCGGGACACGAAGATCATCTTCGGCCACTGGGCCGCCCTTGAAGGCAAATGCGAAGAACCCCGCGTGTTCGCCCTCGACACCGGCTGCGTGTGGGGCGGCGCCATGACCCTGATGAACATCGACACCGGCGAGCGTATCAGTTGCCAGTGTGAATCCCCTGCACCCACCCTACAGACGGCCGCCGCCAAGCCCTAGGAGCCCGCCATGAGCGAATTCAAACGTATCCCTCCCGAACAAGCCCAGGCCCTGCGCGAGCAAGGCGCCGTGGTCGTCGATATCCGTGACCAGCCGACTTACGCTGCAGCCCACATTGCCGGCGCCCAGCATCTGGACAACGTCAACATCGCCGACTTCATCCGCGCCGCCGACCTCGACGCGCCGGTGATCGTGGCGTGCTATCACGGTAACTCCAGCCAAAGCGCCGCAGCCTATCTGGTCAGCCAGGGCTTCTCCGACGTTTATAGCCTCGATGGCGGCTTTGAGCTGTGGCGCGCGACCTATCCTGCGGAAATTTCTTCAAGCGATTCGCAATAATTTTTTTCACACCCCGCTACCCCGCGTGACGCTTGGGCTTGCGCCGTTTCTGACGAACGGCGCAGCCAAACTAATTACGTATCGCGCCTTGAACTCCCCGATTACCAACTATCCTTAAGTGCAGGCCATCCAAATCAGGGGAGAGCCGGTACACCGGCGCGCGGGTCATCGGTAGCGTTTCAGGGTGTTCTGGGGGGAAAACAGCCATTGGGGAACGCCAATGGCTGCCAGCATCGACTGATTGATCCGGCGTCGGCTCCACGTATCGAGCGAGGTGACGACGTCATGAGTATCTTTAGCCACTTCCAACAACGTTTCGAGTCCACACAGCAGGAAGAACTCACGCTTCAAGAGTATCTTGAGCTGTGCAAACGGGACCGCAGCACCTATGCGTCTGCCGCCGAACGCCTGCTGCTGGCGATTGGCGAGCCGCAGCTGGTAGACACCTCGAACAATTCGCGCCTGTCGCGAATATTCTCCAACAAGGTGATCCGGCGTTACCCGGCCTTTGAAGACTTCCACGGCATGGAGGAATGCATCGACCAGATCGTCTCCTACTTCCGCCATGCGGCCCAGGGCCTGGAAGAGAAGAAACAGATCCTCTACCTGCTCGGTCCCGTTGGTGGCGGCAAGTCGTCCCTGGCGGAAAAACTCAAACAACTGATCGAGAAGGTGCCCTTCTACGCCATCAAGGGCTCACCGGTGTTCGAGTCGCCTTTGGGGCTGTTCAACGCCACCGAAGACGGTGCGATCCTCGAAGAAGACTTCGGCATCCCCCGGCGCTACCTCAATACCATCATGTCGCCCTGGGCCACCAAGCGCCTGTCCGAGTTCGGCGGCGATATCAGCCAGTTCCGGGTGGTCAAGCTCTACCCATCGATCCTCAACCAGATCGGCGTCGCCAAGACCGAGCCGGGCGACGAGAACAACCAGGACATCTCGGCGCTGGTGGGCAAGGTCGATATCCGCAAACTCGAAGAATTCCCGCAGAACGACGCCGACGCCTATAGCTACTCGGGCGCACTGTGCCGGGCCAACCAGGGCCTGATGGAGTTCGTGGAGATGTTCAAGGCGCCGATCAAGGTGCTGCACCCACTGCTCACGGCCACCCAGGAAGGTAACTACAACAGTACCGAAGGCCTGGGCGCGATTCCGTTCACCGGGATCCTGCTGGCGCACTCCAACGAATCGGAATGGCACACCTTCCGCAACAACAAGAACAACGAAGCCTTCATCGACCGTATCTACATCGTCAAGGTGCCGTACTGCCTGCGGGTCAGCGATGAAATCAAGATCTACGACAAACTGCTGTTCAACAGCTCGCTGGCCAAGGCCCATTGCGCCCCCGACACCCTGAAGATGCTCGCCCAGTTCACCGTGCTGTCGCGCCTCAAGGAGCCGGAGAACTCGAATATCTACTCGAAAATGCGCGTGTACGACGGTGAAAACCTCAAGGACACTGATCCCAAGGCCAAATCAATCCAGGAATACCGTGACACGGCGGGCGTCGATGAAGGCATGAACGGCCTGTCGACACGCTTCGCGTTCAAGATCCTCTCCAAGGTCTTCAACTTCGACCCCCACGAGATCGCCGCCAACCCGGTGCACCTGCTCTACGTGCTGGAGCAGCAGATCGAACAGGAACAATTCCAGGCCGAAACCCGCGAGCGCTATCTGCGTTTCCTCAAGGAATACCTGGCGCCGCGCTATATCGAATTCATCGGCAAGGAAATCCAGACCGCCTACCTGGAGTCCTACAGCGAGTACGGCCAGAACATCTTCGACCGCTACGTGCTGTACGCCGACTTCTGGATTCAGGACCAGGAATACCGCGATCCCGAAACCGGCGAAATCCTCAACCGCGTGGCGCTCAACGAAGAGCTGGAGAAGATCGAGAAACCCGCCGGCATCAGCAATCCGAAGGATTTCCGCAACGAAATCGTCAACTTCGTGCTGCGCGCCCGCGCCAACAACAACGGCAAGAACCCAACCTGGCTCAGCTACGAGAAACTGCGGGTGGTGATCGAGAAGAAAATGTTCTCCAACACCGAGGATCTGCTGCCGGTTATCAGCTTCAACGCCAAGGCGAGCAAGGAGGACCAGCAAAAACACAACGACTTCGTCACACGAATGGTCGAGCGCGGCTACACCGACAAACAGGTACGACTGCTCTCAGAGTGGTACCTGCGGGTGCGCAAATCGCAATAAGGCAGCGACAGGTGCTCACTGCCAGGCGTTACGCCTGGCAGTCGACCGCTTGTCCTTAAGCTTCCAGCTCGCGGCTTGAAGCTTGTAACGTGAAGCTGCCCGGAGGGCTCCCCATGAGCTATGTGATCGACCGACGCCTCAATGGCAAGAACAAGAGCACGGTAAACCGCCAGCGTTTCCTGCGGCGTTACCGTGACCATATCAAAAAGGCGGTTGAAGAGGCCGTCAGCCGCCGCTCCATCACCGACATGGAGCATGGCGAACAAATCAGCATTCCGGGACGCGACATCGACGAACCCGTGCTGCACCACGGCCGGGGCGGCAAGCAGACCGTTGTGCATCCCGGCAACAAGGAGTTCACCACGGGTGAACACATTGCGCGCCCTCAAGGAGGCGGTGGAGGCAAGGGCGCGGGCAAGGCCGGCAACTCCGGCGAGGGCATGGACGAATTCGTGTTCCAGATCACGCAGGAGGAGTTCCTCGAATTCATGTTCGAGGACCTGGAGCTGCCCAACCTGGTCAAACGCAACCTGACCGGCACCGACACCTTCAAAACCGTACGCGCCGGTATCAGCAACGAGGGCAACCCGTCCCGCATCAACATCATCCGCACTTTGCGCTCAGCCCACGCCCGTCGGATCGCCCTGTCAGGCAGCAGCCGTGCAAAGCTCAAGCACGCCAAGGAAGAGTTGGCGCGTTTGAAGCGCGAAGAACCGGATAATTTCGGCGATATCCAGGAAATAGAAATCGAAATCGAGAAACTCAGCGCGCGTATTCACCGTGTGCCGTTTCTTGACACCTTCGATTTGAAATACAACCTGCTGGTCAAGCAACCCAACCCCAGCTCCAAGGCCGTGATGTTCTGCCTGATGGACGTGTCCGGCTCCATGACCCAGGCCACCAAGGACATCGCCAAGCGTTTCTTTATCCTGCTGTACCTGTTCCTGAAACGGAACTACGACAAGATCGACGTGGTGTTTATCCGCCATCACACCAGCGCCCGGGAAGTCGACGAAGAGGAATTCTTCTACTCGCGCGAAACCGGCGGCACCATCGTCTCCAGCGCACTGAAACTGATGCAGGAAATCATGGCCGAACGCTACCCGGCCAATGAGTGGAACATCTATGCGGCCCAGGCTTCCGACGGTGACAACTGGAACGACGACTCGCCGATCTGCCGGGATATCCTGATCAACCAGATCATGCCCTTCGTGCAGTACTACACCTACGTCGAAATTACCCCCCGTGAGCACCAGGCGCTGTGGTTCGAATACGAGCGTATCGGCGAAGCCTTTGCCGACACGTTCGCCCAGCAGCAACTGGTCTCGGCCGGCGATATCTACCCGGTCTTCCGTGAACTCTTCCAGCGCAGGTTAGTGACATGACCGCCAAAAAAGAGCATAAGCGCCAACCTATCTCCACCGGGTCCGAGTGGACCTTTGAACTAATCCAGGCCTATGACCGGGAAATCAGCCGCATCGCGGCCGGTTATGCGCTGGACACCTACCCCAACCAGATCGAAGTGATCACCGCCGAACAGATGATGGACGCCTACGCCTCCGTCGGCATGCCGCTGGGCTATCACCATTGGTCCTACGGCAAACACTTTCTCAGCACCGAAAAGTCCTACACCCGCGGCCAGATGGGCCTGGCCTACGAGATCGTAATCAACTCCGACCCGTGCATCGCCTACCTGATGGAAGAAAACACCATCTGCATGCAGGCGCTGGTGGTGGCCCACGCATGCTACGGGCATAACAGCTTTTTCAAGGGCAACTACCTGTTCCGCACCTGGACCGACGCCAGTTCGATCATCGATTACCTGGTATTCGCCAAGCAGTACATCATGCAATGCGAGGAGCGCCACGGCATTGACGCGGTAGAGGATTTGCTCGACTCCTGCCACGCCCTGATGAACTACGGCGTCGACCGTTACAAACGGCCCTATCCGATTTCGGCAGAAGAAGAGCGCCTGCGCCAGCAGGAGCGTGAGGAACACCTGCAGAAGCAGATCAACGATCTGTGGCGCACCATTCCAAAGCGTGCCGGCAAAAACAGTGACAAGGACAATGCACGCTTCCCCGCCGAACCTCAGGAAAACATCCTGTATTTCCTGGAAAAGCACGCCCCGTTGCTGGAACCCTGGCAGCGGGAAATCGTGCGCATCGTGCGCAAGATCGCCCAATACTTTTATCCGCAGCGCCAGACTCAGGTGATGAACGAGGGCTGGGCGACGTTCTGGCATTACACCCTGATGAACGACCTGTACGACGAAGGCCTGGTCACCGACGGCTTCATGATGGAGTTCCTCACGTCCCACACCAGCGTGGTGTTCCAGCCCGGGTTCGATAGCCCCTATTACAACGGCATCAACCCCTACGCACTGGGCTTTGCGATGTACCGCGACATCCGTCGCATGTGCGAGCACCCAACCGAAGAGGATCGCCGCTGGTTCCCGGAAATCGCCGGCAGCGACTGGCTGTCCACCATCAAGTTCGCCATGAGCAGTTTCAAGGACGAGAGTTTCATCTTGCAGTACCTGTCCCCGCAGGTGATTCGCGATCTCAAGCTATTCAGCATCATGGACGACGACCTCAAGGAGGACCTGGTGGTGCCGGCCATCCATGACGAGCCGGGCTATCGGACTATCCGCGAGACCCTGGCGGCGCAGTACAACCTGGGCAACCGCGAGCCCAACGTGCAGATCTACAGCATCGATGTGCGCGGGGATCGCTCGCTGACCTTGCGTCACCAGCAGCACGACCGCAAACCCCTGGGCGAATCTACCGAAGAAGTGCTCAAGCACCTGCACCGGCTATGGGGCTTCGACATCCACCTGGAAACCCTGCAGGGCGACCAGGTGATGAAAACCCACCATGTCCCACCGCGCAGCGATCACAACGATAACGACTACGGCCGCCTGGACCTGGCCGTCGTGCATCTCTGAAACGGCAAAGCATCCATTGGCCAGGCACAGGCGGTATCCTGTGCCGCTAATGGAGGCTTTTTCATGAAAATCTACAAAGTCGGCGGTGCGGTGCGTGATCGCCTGCTGGGCATCAAGGTCACCGACATCGACCGCGTTGTCGTCGGCGCCACCACCGAAGAGATGCTGGCCAAAGACTTCAAGCCGGTCGGTGCTGACTTCCCCGTGTTCCTGGACCCAAAAAACGGCGATGAATACGCCCTGGCCCGCACCGAACGTAAAAGTGGCCGGGGTTACGGCGGCTTCGTATTTCACGCCAGCCCCGAAGTCACGCTGGAAGAAGACCTGATTCGTCGCGACCTGACCATCAATGCCATGGCTGAAGACGATGAGGGCAATCTGACCGACCCTTACCACGGCCAGCGCGATCTGGACGCGCGTATTTTACGTCACGTATCGCCCGCTTTCGCCGAGGATCCCTTGCGAGTGCTGCGCGTTGCGCGCTTTGCCGCGCGTTATGCGCACCTCGGATTCACCGTGGCTGCGCCAACGCTTGCGTTGATGCGTCAGCTCAGCGAATCCGGCGAACTGGAGGCGCTGACCCCGGAGCGCAGCTGGAAAGAAATTTCCCGGGCACTGATGGAAGATCAGCCTCAGGTGTTTATCCAGGTGCTGCGCGACTGCAATGCGCTGAAAACCTTGATGCCGGAGGTGGATGCGCTGTTCGGCGTACCGCAGCCCGCAGCCCATCATCCCGAGATCGACACGGGCCTGCACACATTGAGCGTGTTGGAGCAGGCGGCCTTGTACAAGCAACCGCTGACCGTACGCTGGGCCTGCCTGCTGCACGACTTAGGCAAGGGCCTGACGCCTGTGGATAAGTTGCCGCAGCATATTGCCCACGAACATCGGGGCTTGAAGCTGATCAAGGCCGTCAATGAACGCTTCAAAGTGCCAAGGGATTGCCAGGAACTGGCGCTGCTGGTGGGCCAATATCACACCCACGGCCATCGAGCCCTGGAGCTGAAGGCCTCGACACTACTGGAGTTGCTGCAGAGTTTTGACGTCTACCGTCGCCCGCAACGCTTTGAGGAGTTTGTGCTCGCCTGCGAGATGGATGCGCGGGGTCGCAAGGGCTTTGAACAGCGAACTTATCCACAGGCCGATTATTTGCGTGGCGCAGCGAAGGTTGCGCGCGAGGTGCAGGTAGCACCGTTGCTGGAAAAAGGCTTCAAAGGCCCCGCGCTGGGTGAGGCGCTCAAGCGCGAACGGCTTAACGCACTCAAAGCCTACAAGGAACAACAAAGCCCATTGTAGGAGCGAGCTTGCTCGCGAAAAACCTGAGAGCGCCGCGTTATCGTTCACGTTCTTCGCGAGCAAGCTCGGCTCCTACAGAAGCACGTCTGCCGTGAGTTGCCGGCCCTGCCATTCAAACGCCACGGGCGCCAGCACCTGTTCAATTTGCGCATCTCGCCACAGCTCGGCCATGGTCTTGCCCGCCTCCGGGTGAACACGATCCGGCGCCATCATCGACAGCGGCCACAGCACAAAAGCGTTTTTCAGGATTTCTGCGCGCGGCAGGATCAAACCGTCGAAATTACCCACCAGATCGCCATACAGCAGCACGTCGATGTCCAACGGCAAGCCTTTGCGATCGGGCGCATAACGACCATTGTCGGCCTCGATGGATTTCAACCGGCGGTCCAGCGCCATCAACGGCAGGTCGGTGCAGCCCGACACCACCAGATTGAAGAACGGCCCGCTTTTGATACCCACCGGCTGGCTTTCGAACACCGCCGAACAGCGCATGTCCGTCAAAAAGCTCGCCAGCGCATCAAGGCCCGCACGTAAATTGAGCTCGCGCTCGATATTACTGCCAAGGCCAAGGTAAACCTGAGTCAGCGACATCCGCGCTCGATCTCCACGCCCACGCCCTTGGCGGCCGGGACGGCGCCTGGCTTGGTCAATTTGAGGTGCAGCCAGGGAATCTGGAATTCACTCATCAGCACTTGGGCAAGGCGCTCGGCGAAGGTTTCCACCAGTTGGTATTGGGACTGTTCGGCAAAGGCCTGGATACGCGCGGACACGCTGGCGTAATCCAGGGCCAGGCTCAGGTCATCACCGGCGGCGGCCGGACGGTTGTCCCAGGCAAAGCTCAGGTCCAGGCGCAGGCATTGACGTATGCCACGCTCCCAGTCGTAGGCGCCGATCACGGTGTCGACTTCCAGGCCTTCGATAAACACTCTGTCCAAGCACTCTTCTCCGCAGCACGACAAGGGCGCGATGCCCCGTTAGAATCAGGGCGTCCTCGCCCGGAATAGTTAGCATGTTTTGGTCACTGGCGATTCTCGCCTACCTGCTCGGCTCGCTGTCCTTTGCCATTTTGCTCAGCCGCCTGACGGGAAATCCCGATCCGCGAATGAGTGGCTCAGGCAATGCCGGCGCCACCAATATGTTGCGCCTGGCCGGCAAGAAACTTGCCGTGCTGACGCTGCTGGGCGACCTCTGCAAGGGCCTGCTGCCCGTACTGATCGCCAGCCTCGCGGGCCTTACCCTGCAACAGCAGGCCTGGGTGGGCATCTGCGCCGTCCTCGGCCACCTGTTCCCCCTGTACTTCCGCTTTCGCGGCGGCAAAGGTGTCGCCACGGCGGCCGGCATGCTGCTGGGCATCTACCCTCCGGCAGCCTTACTGGCGGTGCTTGCCTGGCTGCTGACGTTTTACCTGACCCGTACCAGCTCACTGGCGGCACTGATCGCCACACCGCTCACCCTGCCCTTGCTGGCCTGGCAGGAACCGGCGGCGCTGCTGCCGATGAGCGTGCTGACACTGCTGATCGTCTGGCGCCACCGCGGCAATCTACGCGACCTGTTTGCCGGGCGCGAACGGCATTTTTAACGGGGTCCACGTTACCCCCTACAACGGCGACAACTGCTCCATCGGCCAACGCGCCTGCACGCTGATCGCCAGGCTTTCATGCTGCCCGGCCTGCAGGCGTTGGCAGCCGGCGTAGGCGATCATCGCGCCATTGTCGGTGCAAAACTCAGGACGCGCGTAAAACACATCGCCCTTCATCTCCCCGAGCATCTTCTCCAGCGAGCTGCGCAAGGCCTTGTTGGCGCTGACGCCGCCGGCAATCACCAGCCGCTTCATGCCGGCCTGCTTCAGGGCACGCTTGCACTTGATGGTTAAAGTCTCTACCACGGCCTGCTGGAACGCCAGCGCGATGTCGCAACGGGCTTGCTCGCCGTCGTCCCCGGCGCTGACGCTCTGCTGCCAGGTATTCAACGCCGAGGTTTTCAGGCCGCTGAAGCTGAACATCAAACCAGGGCGATCACACATCGGCCGTGGGAATGTGTAACGACCGGCCACGCCTTTTTCGGCGAGCCGGGCGATTTCCGGACCGCCGGGATAATTGAGCCCCATCATCTTCGCGGTCTTGTCGAATGCTTCGCCGGCGGCGTCGTCCAGCGACTCGCCCAACAACGTGTATTGACCGATGCCGTCGACCTGAACCAGCTGCGTATGCCCCCCCGAAACCAACAAAGCGACGAACGGGAACGCCGGCGGTGTTTTTTCCAGCATCGGGGCCAGTAAATGACCTTCCATGTGGTGCACACCGAGGGCCGGAATGCCCCAGGCAAATGCCAGCGCCTGAGCACAGGAAGCCCCAACCAGCAGGGCTCCGACCAATCCGGGACCTGCGGTATAGGCAATGGCATCGATCTCGGTCGGCACGCAGCCGGCTTCATCCAGCACCTGGCGGATCAATGGCAGCATACGTTTGACGTGATCACGGCTGGCAAGCTCCGGCACCACGCCGCCATAGGCGCGATGCAGGTCGATCTGACTGAACAGTGCATCGGCCAGGAGCCCGCGTTCACTGTCGTAAAGTGCGACACCGGTTTCGTCGCAGGAGGTTTCAAGTCCCAGTACTAGCATGGGTTTGCGCCTTGTAGAGGCTGAATTCGAAGGCGCGCATAATAGTCGCCACTCCCCCTCCCGCCTAGCGGTTTTCGATCAGAGGCTTTGCATTCCTGCCAATGAGGGGTTAACATCCGCAACCCTTAAAAACCGACGACCTCAGCCGCGAATTTTTTGCGACGAGAACGTTGATCCCGGTAATGAAAGAAGGTAGCTCTGGATGCCAGCCGTCAAAGTAAAAGAGAACGAACCCTTCGACGTAGCTCTGCGTCGTTTCAAGCGCTCCTGCGAAAAAGCCGGTGTTCTGGCTGAAGTTCGTAGCCGCGAATTTTACGAGAAGCCAACTTCTGAGCGTAAGCGTAAAGCAGCAGCCGCTGTTAAGCGTCACGCCAAGAAAGTTCAGCGCGAGCAGCGCCGCGCCGTTCGTCTGTACTAATACACAGACGTTCGTAGCAAGCTTCTGCCAAGCCCGGCCCTCAGCCGGGCTGTTGGCATTTGCGGATATCGCTTGATGCTTCATCGTCGACGCCGCACACGCGACCGAGACACCGCTTCAAACGTCAGGACTGGCTCTTTTGCCAGCGGTGCACGTCTCTTCTGACGAGCCTAACAAGGCTACTGACGAGCACACCTAATTCTTCAAGCAGGCGATCATACTGTGTCGACTGTGCCCATAGCTGAGCTTCCGAGACCGCCCACAGGTCAAGCCCGGACTCACGGGCAACTTTTATTCGTCGAACACTGATAGAAACTAACGTCAGCGAATGTTCGGCAGATACACTCTCTGACATCCCATGCAGACGATAATGATCAGGCACCCAACGTGCGCTTGAACATTTCACGGGCCCTCATTTACACGCAGTGATGACGAGAACGCCATGGCCGGGCTGATTCCCCAGAGCTTTATTGACGACCTTCTGAACCGCACCGACATCGTCGATGTCGTCAGCTCACGCGTGCAACTGAAAAAAGCCGGCAAGAACTACACCGCCTGCTGCCCGTTCCATAAAGAAAAAACCCCGTCGTTCAGCGTAAGCCCGGACAAGCAGTTCTATTACTGCTTCGGTTGCGGTGCAGGCGGCAACGCCCTCGGCTTCCTGATGGACCACGACAACCTGGATTTCCCCCAGGCCGTCGAGGACCTGGCAAAAGCCGCCGGCATGGAGATCCCCCGCGAAGAAAGTGGCCGCGCGCACAAACCGCGACAGCCCACTGACTCGCCGCTGTATCCACTGCTGACCGCCGCTGCCGACTTCTATCGACAGGCACTTAAAAGCCATCCGCAGCGCAAGGCCGCCGTCGATTACCTCAAGGGCCGCGGCCTCACCGGTGAAATCGCCCGGGACTTCGGCCTCGGTTTTGCACCGCCCGGCTGGGACAATCTGTACAAGCACCTGAGCAGCGATACGCTCCAGCAAAAAGCCATGATTGATGCCGGCCTGCTGGTGGAAAATGCCGAGACCGGCAAGCGCTATGACCGCTTCCGTGACCGCGTAATGTTTCCGATACGCGACAGCCGCGGCCGCATCATCGCGTTCGGTGGCCGCGTGCTGGGAGACGACAAGCCCAAGTACCTGAACTCTCCGGAAACCCCGGTTTTCCATAAGGGCCAGGAACTCTACGGACTGTTTGAGGCACGCAAGAACAACCGCAACCTCGATGAAATCATCGTGGTTGAAGGCTATATGGACGTGATCGCCCTGGCCCAGCAAGGCCTGCGCAATGCAGTGGCGACGCTCGGTACCGCCACCAGCGAAGAACACATGAAACGCCTGTTTCGCGTGGTGCCCAGCGTGCTGTTCTGCTTCGACGGCGACCAGGCCGGCCGCAACGCCGCCTGGCGCGCACTCGAGGCCACGCTGTCGAGCCTGCAGGATGGGCGCCGCGCACGCTTTCTGTTCCTGCCCGAAGGCGAAGACCCGGACACCCTGGTGCGCTCCGAAGGCACCGACGCGTTCCGTGCCCGCATCAATCAACACGCACAGCCGCTGGCGGACTATTTCTTCCAGCAACTGACCGAAGAGGCCGACCCGCGCTCGCTTGAAGGCAAGGCCCATATGGCCACCCTCGCAGCGCCGCTGATCGATAAAGTCCCCGGCGCCAACCTGAAATCACTGATGCGCATGCGCTTGCTGGAAATCACCGGTTTGAGCGGCGAAGCCGTCAGCCAACTGGTGCATAACGCACCGCAAGATGCACCACCGGCCTACGACCCTGGCATGGATTACGACGCCATGCCGGACTATTCCGACTTCCACCAACCGCAGGAGGCGTATGCGCCCCAGCAGGAATGGACGCCGAAAAAGCCCGGCGCCGGCGGCAAAAAATGGGACAAGAAGCCCTGGAGCAAGAATGGCAAACGCGGCGACCGCGATGAGGCCCATGCCCCGCGCACTCCGGTTGCCGTGGAAGCGCCGACGCTGATTGCCTTGCGCACGCTCATCCATCACCCGCAATTGGCGGGCAAGGTTGAAAGCGCCGACCATTTCGCCAACGCGAGCAACACCTACGCTCAGGTGCTTATCGCCTTGATCGAGGCCGTGCAGAAAAATCCTAAGCTAAACTCAATCCAGCTGATGGCTCGCTGGCATGGCACGGAACAGGGCCGTTTGTTAAAGGCACTTGCGGAAAAGGAGTGGCTAATTGACGGCGATAACCTTGAACAACAGTTTTTAGACACCATTAATAGGTTATCCGCGGGTCAGCACACACAGACCCTCGATGAGCTCATTAAGAGAGCAAGACAGCCGGGATTGTCGGCTGAAGAGCAAATTCAGATAGCAAAACAGATGCGCGACCTTTTAAAACAGAACGTTTGCACATCAAACCCGACCTCAGCTGGCGTGTGAGGTCATAGCTCGGGTATAATCCTCGGCTTGTTTTTTGCCCGCCAAGACCTTCAGTGGATAGGGTGTTATGTCCGGAAAAGCGCAACAGCAGTCTCGTATCAAAGAGTTGATCACCCTTGGTCGTGAGCAGAAGTATCTGACTTACGCAGAGGTCAACGACCACCTGCCTGAGGATATTTCAGATCCTGAGCAGGTGGAAGACATCATCCGCATGATTAATGACATGGGGATCCCCGTACACGAGAGTGCTCCGGATGCGGACGCCCTTATGTTGGCCGACGCCGATACCGACGAGGCAGCCGCTGAAGAAGCCGCTGCCGCGTTGGCCGCGGTGGAGACCGACATCGGTCGCACGACTGACCCTGTGCGCATGTATATGCGTGAAATGGGTACCGTCGAGTTGCTGACACGTGAAGGCGAAATCGAAATCGCCAAGCGTATCGAAGAGGGCATCCGTGAAGTGATGGGCGCAATCGCGCACTTCCCTGGCACGGTTGACCACATTCTCTCCGAGTACACTCGCGTCACCACCGAAGGTGGCCGCCTGTCCGACGTCCTGAGCGGTTATATCGACCCGGACGACGGCATTGCGCCACCTGCCGCCGAAGTACCGCCGCCGGTTGATCCAAAAGCGCCGAAAGCGGACGACGATACCGACGAAGACGAGGCTGAAGCCAGCACCGACGACGAAGAAGAAGTCGAAAGCGGT
Organism: Pseudomonas sp. 24 E 13; assembly: GCF_900004715.1. Lineage (NCBI taxonomy): Bacteria > Pseudomonadati > Pseudomonadota > Gammaproteobacteria > Pseudomonadales > Pseudomonadaceae > Pseudomonas > Pseudomonas sp. 24 E 13. The sequence goes on along the minus strand of NZ_CVTO01000125.1, from coordinate 33,684 downwards.
CCAGACCCGGTCGTCGCTGCCCAGCGTTTCGGTGCGGTCTCCGATCAAATGGAAATCACCCGCAAGGCGCTGAAAAAGCATGGTCGTGGCAACAAGCAGGCCATTGCCGAGCTGTTGGCCCTGGCTGAGCTGTTCATGCCGATCAAGCTGGTGCCCAAGCAATTCGAAGGCCTGGTTGAACGGGTTCGTAGCGCCCTTGAGCGTCTGCGTGCACAAGAGCGTGCCATCATGCAGCTCTGTGTCCGTGATGCGCGCATGCCGCGTACCGACTTCCTGCGCCAGTTCCCGGGCAACGAAGTTGACGAAACCTGGAGTGACGCCCTGGCCAAAGGCAAGTCGAAATACGCCGAAGCCATTGGTCGCCTGCAGCCGGACATCATCCGTTGCCAGCAGAAACTGAGCGCACTGGAGACTGAAACAGGCCTGACGATCGCCGAGATCAAGGACATCAACCGTCGCATGTCGATCGGTGAGGCCAAGGCCCGCCGCGCGAAGAAAGAGATGGTTGAAGCCAACTTGCGTCTGGTGATCTCCATCGCCAAGAAGTACACCAACCGCGGCCTGCAATTCCTCGACCTGATTCAGGAAGGCAACATCGGCCTGATGAAGGCTGTGGACAAGTTCGAATACCGTCGCGGCTACAAGTTCTCGACTTATGCCACCTGGTGGATCCGTCAGGCGATCACTCGCTCGATCGCCGACCAGGCCCGCACCATCCGTATTCCGGTGCACATGATCGAGACCATCAACAAGCTCAACCGTATTTCCCGGCAGATGTTGCAGGAAATGGGTCGCGAACCGACCCCGGAAGAGCTGGGCGAACGCATGGAAATGCCTGAGGATAAAATCCGCAAGGTATTGAAGATCGCTAAAGAGCCGATCTCCATGGAGACGCCGATTGGTGATGACGAAGACTCCCATCTGGGTGACTTCATCGAAGACTCGACCATGCAGTCGCCTATCGATGTCGCCACCGTTGAGAGCCTCAAGGAAGCGACTCGCGACGTACTCTCCGGCCTCACTGCCCGTGAAGCCAAGGTACTGCGCATGCGTTTCGGCATCGACATGAATACCGACCACACCCTTGAGGAAGTCGGTAAGCAGTTTGACGTGACCCGTGAGCGGATCCGTCAGATCGAAGCCAAGGCGCTGCGCAAGTTGCGCCACCCGACGCGAAGCGAGCATCTGCGCTCCTTCCTCGACGAGTGATAACAGAACCCCCGGCCCAGGCCGGGGGTTTTGCTTTCCAGCCATTTCTTTCTACACATTTACTCCCCCGCAACGCCCCGCCCTCGCAATGCCCGTCTACACTCGAGACATTCCCCGTGCCATAACGAGACCGTTATGCCCAGATTGCCGACCGTGATACTGCTGTCGCTGCTGACCTGGACCGCAACGGCTGGCGCGATGACTCTCACTGATGATGAGCGTAGCTGGCTGACGGACCATCAGGAGCTGCGCCTTGGGGTGGATGCGTCATGGCCACCCTTTGAATACCGTGATGAAAATGGCCGCTACCAGGGCCTGGCCGCCGATTATGTACGCCTGATCCAGGATCGCCTGGGCATCAGGGTCAAGTTGATCGAGCCGGCGAATTGGACCGCCGTGCTCGAACAAGCGCGCAACAATCAGCTCGATCTGCTACCCGGCGTCATGTCCACCCCGGAACGCCAGAGCTTCCTGGCCTTCACGCGCCCCTATATCGACTTTCCCATCGTGATACTGGCCCATGAAGGCGGTGCGAAACCACGCAGCCTCAAGGACCTGTACGGACTGAAAATCGCCGTGGTGGAAAACTATGCGCCCCATGAATTACTGCGCACCCACCACCCGGACCTCAATCTCGTCGCGATGCCTAACGTCAGTTCCACGCTGCAGGCCCTGGCCATCGATGAAGTGGATGCGGTAGTCAGTGACCTGGCGTCCAGCGTCTGGAGCCTGCGCCAACTGAAACTCGATGGTTTGTACGTCAGCGGCGAAACGCCCTACCGCTATCAGTTGGCAATGGGCGTGCCACGGGATGAAAAAATACTGGTGGGTATCCTGGACAAGGTCCTCGCCGATCTCAGCCCAACCGAAACCGATGCGATCCAGCAGCACTGGGTGGGCAGTTTCAGCGATCACCGCACGTTCTGGGCAGATTTGTTGATGTACGGCCTGCCTGCGGTGTTGCTGCTGAGTACCGTGCTGGCCATAGTCATTCGAATCAATCGCCGGCTCAGCTCGGAAATTTCCCGCCGAGTGGCCCTTGAGCAGCAACTGCGCAGCAGCGAGTACCACTATCGCGGCCTGGTGGAGAGCCTGTCCGCCATCGCCTGGGAAGCCAGCATCAGCGATTTCACCTACAGCTACGTGTCGCCCCATGCTGAGGAACTGCTTGGCTACCCCCGTGCCCACTGGCTGATCCCCGGCTTCTGGCGCAACATCATTCACCCCGCCGACCTGGTGCGCGCCGAAACCTATTGCTACCGTGAAACCCGCGCTAACCGTGATCACAGCATCGACTACCGTGTCATCACTGCCGACGGCCGCTGCCTGTGGGTGCGCGACATTGTCAGCCTGATCAAATACGGCCCGGAACCGGTGCTGCGCGGTCTGATGATCGACATCAGCGAGGCCAAACGTACGGAAGAGGCACTGCTGCTGTCCGAGCAGAAGTTCGCCAAGGCGTTTCATGCCTCCCCCGATGGCTTGTTGCTGAGCCGTCAAAGCGATGGCCTGCTGATAGAAGTGAACGAAGGCTTCAGCCACCTGACCGGTTACACCAGCGCCACTTCGCTCGATCAATCCACCCTGGACCTCGGCATATGGGTCGACCTCAATGAACGCAAGCACATGCTGGAATTGATGAAGCGCGACGGCTTTGTGCGCGACTTCATCTGCCGTATTCGCCACGTCGATGGCCGGATTCGCCTCTGCGAACTGTCCAGCCGCCCGCTGCCCATCGGCGAAGAAGACTGCATGCTGACCATCGCCCGCGACATCACCGAACGCCAGCAAATGCAGGAAAAACTGCAACAGGCCGCCACCGTGTTCGAGAGCACTGCCGAAGGCGTCTTGATCACCGATACGCGGCAGAACATCAGCGCCGTCAATCGCGCGTTCAGCGAAATCACGGGCTACAGCGAAGCCGAAGCACTTGGCCACACCCCTCGCCTGCTCGCCTCCGGCCTGCACGACAGCGCCTTCTATGCCGCAATGTGGCACCAGTTGACGACCCAGGGACACTGGCAGGGCGAGATTTCCAACCGCCGCAAGAACGGAGAGCTTTACCCAAGCTGGCTCACCATCAGCGCGGTGCGCAATAGCGACCAGGTGGTCACCCACTTCGTCGCGGTATTTGCCGACATCTCCAGCCTCAAGCTCGCCCAGGCGCGCCTCGACTATCAGGCCCATCACGATCCATTGACCGGCCTGCCCAACCGCACGCTGTTTGAAAGTCGACTGCAAGCGGCCCTCAATGGCCAGCAGGAAAGCGGGAATCAAGGCGCCGTGCTGTTTCTCGACCTGGACCGCTTCAAACACATCAATGACAGCTTGGGCCACCCGGTCGGTGACCTGCTGCTCAAAGACATCGCCGTACGCCTCAAGGAACAACTGCGCGATATCGACACCGTCGCCCGCCTGGGCGGCGATGAATTCATCATCCTGCTGCCCGGCCTGCAACAGGCCAGCGACGCGCAATACCTGGCGAACAAACTGCTCGATTGCTTCACACCGCCCTTCCAGGCCGGCGAACACGAGTTCTTTATCAGCGCGAGTATCGGTACAAGCCTGTACCCACAGGACGGCACCGACGTCGCCACCCTGGTCAAAAACGCCGACGCCGCGATGTACCGCTCCAAAGCCAAGGGCCGCAACCGTGTTGAAAGCTACACCCGCGACCTGACGGCCCAGGCCAATGAACGCGTAGCGCTGGAGCATGAGCTGCGCCGCGCCATCGAACGTGAAGAGTTGAGCCTGTACTACCAACCCAAACGCAGCCTGATCACCCACGAACTGATCGGCGCCGAAGCCTTGATTCGCTGGCACCACCCCACCTTCGGCGACGTCCCGCCCGAACACTTCATCGCCCTGGCCGAAGAGAACGGCACTATTTTGCAAATTGGCGATTGGGTACTGGAACAGGCCTGTCGACAGCTGCATGTCTGGCAAGGCGCTTTCGAGGACTTCGGGCCGCTGTCGGTCAACCTCGCCGGCGCGCAGCTGCGACACCCCAATCTGTTGTCGCGCATCGAACAACTGCTGCGCGATTACCGCCTGGAGCCCGGCTGCCTGCAACTGGAGATCACCGAAAACTTCATCATGAGCCAGGCGGAAGAAGCACTGGCGGTGCTGCACCAGCTCAAAAGACTGGGCGTACAACTGGCAATCGATGATTTCGGCACCGGCTATTCGTCCCTCAGCTACCTCAAGCGCCTGCCGCTGGACTTCCTCAAGATCGACCAATCCTTCGTCCGCGGCCTGCCCGACGACCCTCACGACGTCGCCATCGTGCGCGCCATCATCGCCCTCGGCCACAGCATGCAATTCACCATCATCGCCGAAGGCGTGGAGAACCCCGCACAGCAAGCATTCCTCGCCGCAGAAGGCTGTGAACAGATGCAAGGCTACATCGTCAGCCTGCCCCTGCCACCGGAGCTATTTGCCGAAACCTTCCTTCGTACACGGATGAGGGATTTTACGGATGGCACAGCGAGGAAACCGTCGTTATAATCCGCGTCCAGTTACAAGGGCCTATAGCTCAGTTGGTCAGAGCAGAGGACTCATAATCCTTTGGTCCACGGTTCAAGTCCGTGTGGGCCCACCACCTTCAAGGCCACGTATTACGTGGCCTTTGTCGTTTTATAATTCCCCTTTTTTGCTCTGTCTATTGCTCCATAAAGCCAAAAGTGTCCAAAAAGCGTCCACTGTCATTTTCTCCGCTACGCCCTCATTCCGCTCAGTTACCAACCTTGTTGGGAATCCCATGAGCTCCGAAGTCATTGCGAGTACACGAAGCGAAAACACCACGTTTCGTACATAAATATATTCAACCAATGGTTGAATAGCGTGAAATGCTGCGCAATACTTTACGCAGTTAAACGCACAGTATTTAACGCATCATCGTATGCATATCTGTGTTTCATGTGTATTTCGTATGGAGTAACAGTCATGGCAGCGTTGCTTGAGCGAGCTGATCAGGCCGTATCGGTTACCGCGATGGTTCGAGGATTCAGTGCGAAGCTCAAAGAGGTATCGAGCCGCACCACCGATCATCTGGTTGTGTTCAAAGATAATGAGCCCGCAGCAGTCATCGTAAACGTCCAGGCTTACCAAGAGATGCTTGATGAGCTTGAAGACCTTCGTATTGAAGCGACGGCACGTGATCGATTGGCAAATTTCGACCCACAAAAGGCTATTTCCCACGCAGATATGCGGACCAGGTACGCCAGAAAAGACTAAGGATTTGCGATGGTTTGGGTCGTCATATACCACCCGGATACAGAAGAAGATTTCGATAAGCTTGGTTCTGCGGCGGCAAACCGGATCCTTGATGTGATTGAAGACAGGATTGAAAACGGCGAGCCTGACAAAAGCGGAAAACCTTTAAGCGGCAGCTTGGCTGGGTGTCGCAGAATCCGGACGGGCGACACTCGAATCGTCTACCGGGTCGATGGGAAGAAAATCGAGGTTCTAATCGTTGCTGTCGGAGCTCGCCGTGACAGCGAAATTTACGACACGGCTAAAAAACGAGTCTAAGCCCGCAATGGCGGGCTCCCCTTTGTTACGAGGCAGTAACAACCATTACTGAGAGACTTGAGCCTCCCGCCAGCGTGCCGCGAGCATCCATAACAAACGAGTTCACGGAATGCAGCAGCCCACCATTGGCAGCCTGTTAACAGGCGTGGGAGGCCCCACTCACCTCAACGGCGCAACAAACGGTCCAGCACCAACAGAGCCACTGCACCAATCGCGATGGCCGCAACCGGTTTTTCCTTAACGAAAGTCGATACGCTGTCCAGCGCGTCGCCATAAGTTTGAGTCAGTTGCCCGGCAGCTTGGCGCCCAGCACCTTCGGCTTCCAGCTTCGAATCACCAAACAATTTACCCACGGCGCTCTGTGCCTTGCCGGCAAGCTTCTCTGTAACGCCTTCGACTTGTTCACTCTTCATAACTCACCAAACCTTTGCGTGTAAGTGGGAAACCCAGGGTCTGCCTGGGCCAGGGTTATCTGCAAATCTTTAGGGGGATGGGGTCTGGGATAAGTTCAAAGTAGATAAGGCGCCAGAGAGGCCAAACCACGGTTGGAGGGTGGCACTTGAGCCAAAAAAAGCCGCGCATTGCGCGGCTTTCGTGTGTCTGGCGTAGCGGTTCTGTAAGCCGAACCAAGCCTGTAACATGCATGCCCACGACCCCCGCACTGGAGCTTCTCCCCTTGCCCACCCTGGACGAGATCGACCGCCAACTGATCGCCGCCTTGCAGCTCAACGCTCGCGAAAGCGTGGCAATGCTTGCCCGGCAACTCGGCATTGCGCGTACCACGGTGACGTCGCGCCTGGCCCGTCTGGAGAAAACCCAGGTGATTACCGGTTATGGCGTGCGCCTGGGCCAGCGCTTGGCGGATGGCGGTTTGCAGGCTTATGTCGGGATTACCGTGCAGCCGCGTTCGGGCAAGGAGGTGCTGCGCAGGTTGAGTGCAATGGCTCAGGTCCAGCAGTTGTGCGCGGTGAGCGGCGAGTTTGATTATGTGGCGTGGCTGCGCACTGAGTCGCCGGAGCAGCTGGATCAATTGCTCGATCAGATCGGCAGTGTCGATGGTGTGGAGAAAACCACGACTTCGATCATTCTCAGTAACAAATTGGACCGTGGACAACCTATCTGACCAAACAGCTCGTCATAATGACTAAAATAAGTGCAATCCGACGACACATTGCGTCTTATTAACGAGCGCGACGCTCCCTAAACTGGCTGCCATCTTTTCCTATACTCAACGGGCCCTCTCCCGCCGAGTCGTCAGTAAGGTCAGCCATGAGCATTCCGTCCAGCAGCATCGCCAAGCCCCATCGCCACCCCACTGACGGTAAAAAACCCATCACTATCTTCGGCCCGGATTTTCCGTTTGCCTTTGATGACTGGATCGAGCATCCCGCCGGCCTGGGCAGTATTCCTGCCGCCAATCACGGCGCTGAAGTGGCGATCGTAGGCGCCGGCATTGCGGGACTGGTGGCGGCCTACGAACTGATGAAGCTGGGCTTGAAGCCGGTGGTGTACGAAGCCTCGAAGATGGGCGGTCGCCTGCGCTCCCAGGCTTTTGAAGGCGCCGAAGGCATTATCGCCGAGCTGGGTGGGATGCGTTTTCCAGTGTCGTCCACCGCCTTCTATCACTATGTGGACAAACTGGGCCTGGAAACCAAACCCTTCCCCAACCCGCTGACGCCGGCATCCGGCAGCACCGTTATCGATCTGGAAGGCCAGACGCACTACGCGCAAAAACTGTCCGACTTGCCCGCGCTGTTCCAGGAAGTGGCCGACGCCTGGGCCGACGCCCTGGAAGCCGGTTCGCAGTTCAGCGATATCCAGCAAGCGATCCGCGACCGCGACGTGCCGCGCCTCAAGGCACTGTGGAATAAGCTGGTGCCGCTGTGGGACGACCGCACCTTCTACGATTTCGTCGCCACCTCCAAAGCGTTCGCCAAGCTGTCGTTCCATCATCGCGAAGTCTTCGGCCAGGTCGGTTTCGGCACCGGCGGCTGGGACTCGGACTTCCCCAACTCGATGCTGGAAATCTTCCGCGTGGTAATGACCAACTGTGACGACCATCAACACCTGGTGGTCGGCGGTGTGGCGCAAGTGCCCATGGGCATTTGGCGTCACGTACCCGAGCGCTGTGCCCACTGGCCAGCCGGCACCAGCCTGAGCTCATTGCACAGAGGCGCGCCACGGGCCGGGGTGAAGCGCATCGCCCACGCCGCCGACGGTCGTTTCGCCGTCACCGACAACTACGGTGACACCCGCGAGTACGCCACCGTGTTGACCACCTGCCAGAGCTGGCTGCTGACCACCCAGATCGAATGCGACGAAACCCTGTTCTCGCAAAAAATGTGGATGGCCCTGGACCGCACGCGTTACATGCAGTCATCGAAAACCTTCGTCATGGTCGACCGCCCGTTCTGGAAAGACAAAGACCCGCAAACCGGCCGCGACCTGATGAGCATGACCCTCACCGACCGCCTGACCCGTGGCACCTATCTGTTCGATAACGGCGACGACAAGCCGGGTGTGATCTGCCTGTCCTACTCGTGGATGAGCGACGCGCTGAAAATGCTGCCCCAGCCCATCGATAAGCGGGTCAAGCTGGCACTCGACGCGCTGGCCAAGATCTATCCGAAAGTCGACATCAAGGCACGCATCATCGGCGACCCGATTACTGTGTCCTGGGAAGCTGATCCGCATTTCCTCGGTGCCTTTAAAGGCGCGTTGCCCGGCCATTATCGGTATAACCAGCGCATGTATGCGCACTTCATGCAGAAGGACATGCCCGCCGAGCAACGTGGGATTTTTATCGCCGGCGACGACGTTTCCTGGACACCGGCCTGGGTTGAAGGCGCGGTGCAGACCTCGCTGAACGCGGTGTGGGGCATCATGACCCACTTCGGCGGCAGCACCCACCCGGAAAATCCGGGGCCCGGCGATGTGTTTGACGAGATTGGGCCCATCGCCCTGCCCGAATAAGGAGCCTGACATGCGTGTCGCCCTGTACCAATGCCCGCCACTGCCGCTGGATGTCGCCGGTAATCTCACACGTCTGCGGCAACTGGCGCACGAAGCAGCGGGAGCCGATGTGCTCGTGTTGCCGGAGATGTTCCTCACGGGCTACAACATTGGCGCCGAGGCAGCAGGCGCCTTGGCCGAGGCTCAGAATGGCGAGTCTGCCCAAACCATTGCCGAAATCGCACAAAGTGCCGGGTTGGCGATTCTGTACGGTTATCCGGAGCGGACCGAGGATGGCCAGGTCTACAACGCCGTGCAGTTGATCGACGCCCATGGCACACGCCTGTGCAACTACCGCAAGACGCATCTGTTTGGCGATCTGGACCATTCGATGTTCAGCGCCGGTGACGACGACTTCCCGTTGGTGGAATTGAACGGCTGGAAGCTGGGTTTCCTGATTTGCTACGACCTGGAGTTCCCGGAAACCACGCGCCGCCTGGCCCTGGCCGGTGCCGAGCTGATCCTGGTGCCCACCGCCAATATGGTGCCGTTCGACTTTGTCGCCGACGTCACCGTGCGGGCGCGGGCGTTCGAGAACCAGTGTTTCGTGGCCTACGCCAATTACTGTGGGCACGAGGGCGATATTCACTACTGCGGCCAAAGCAGCATTGCCGCGCCGGATGGTCAGCGCATCGCCCAGGCGGGGCTGGATGAAACGTTGATCGTCGGCACGCTGGAGCGGCAAGCGATCCTCGACGCCCGCGCCGCCAATCACTACTTGCAGGACCGTCGCCCCGAGCTTTACGGCGCACTGCACAAGCCCTGACCCACCGGGTTTGCTAGCATAGGCACTTGCCCCGTTTCGGAAGTGCCCATGCCTGCGCCGGTTCACCCTCACCCTCTGCACCTGACTTTGGCCAATGGCCTGCACCTTTGCCTGCGCCCTGCGCCGCGCTTGAAGCGCTGCGCCGCCGTTTTACGCGTGGCGGCGGGCAGTCATGACGCGCCGTTGGCATGGCCGGGGCTGGCGCATTTTCTAGAGCACCTGTTGTTTCTGGGAACTGAGCGTTTTCCTACAGGCGAAGGGCTGATGACCTACGTACAGCGCCATGGCGGGCAAGTGAATGCCAGTACCCGGGAGCGCGTCACCGAATTCTTTTTCGAGCTGCCGGTGTCGACCTTCGACGAAGGGCTGGTGCGCTTGGCCGACATGCTGACGCACCCTCGCCTGGCCATTGACGACCAACTGCGCGAGCGCGAAGTGCTGCATGCGGAGTTCGTGGCCTGGTCTCAGGATGCCAAGGCGCAGCAACAGGTAGCCTTGCTGAAGGGCCTGGCCGCTGATCATCCGCTGCGCGGCTTTCATGCGGGCAATCGCGACAGCCTGCCAGTTGAACGTGAGACCTTTCAGCAGGCGCTGCGCGAATTTCATCAACGCTTCTATCAGAGCGGGCAGATGACATTGAGCCTGGCCGGCCCGCAATCCCAGGAAGACCTGGAAGCGCTGGCGCAGCGATTCAGTACGCAGTTGAGCCCTGGCCCGCTGCATCCCCAGGCTGCGCCACCGGCGCTGATGGCCGGGCAAGCGCGGGGCTATCAGCACGCTGCCGATCATCATCTGCACCAGGTCATCACCTGTGATGCACCGCGCGAAGCGCTGGCGTTTCTCTGTACCTGGCTCAACAGTGCGGCGCCGGGCGGCTTGCTCGCTGAACTCAAGGATCGACGCCTGGCAACGGCAGTGCACGCCTCGGTGCCGTATCACTTTGGCGGACAGGCCGTGCTGGATATCGACTTTACCCTCGACACCCAAAGCGACTCGACCACACAGATCGAGGCGCTGTTGTACGACTGGCTGAGTTTTTTCGCACACAGCGACTGGGCGCCGTTACGCGAAGAGTTCGCCTTGCTCACTGCGCGCCAGCAGCAGGTCCAGGGCGCCCTGGCGCTGGCACGCAACGACACCGAAGATTTATCGGAGCAAAGCCTCGCAGCCCTCAAGGCCATGCTCGACGCCTTGCACCTGCCGCCTGCCACGCGCGGGTGGCAGCTTCCACCGAATAACCCGTTCCTGCGCCCGCCCGTCAAGGAAGAACGGGCCGGCTTGATTCGCGGCCAGACCAGCGCCCACCGTGGCTTGCGCACATTCGCCCAGGATCGCTCACGGGGACGACGGGACCTGTCGGCGCTGACCTTCAGCCAGGCCTTGGCCAATGACACTGACGAAGGCGCGCTGTACCTGCGCTGGCGATTTGACTGCGGCGTGCCTGCCGGTCTGGAAAACCTGTTGCAGCCGCTACGCGAGCGTGCCGCTCAGGCGGGTGTCGAGTTGTGTTTCGAAACCATCGCCAATGACTGGCAGGTAAAAATGCTTGGCGTCCACGAACCCATGCCCGCCGTGCTCGAAGCGCTGGCGCACTGCTTGGCCACTGCCGATGCACATCTGCCGCCACCGCCCTCGGCACCGATGATCGCCATCCGCGAACTGCTCAAGGCATTGCCCGGTTGCTGTGCCGGTGTTCAGCCAACGTCCCAGGCAACCCCAGCCTCATGGGCCACCGCGCGTTGGCATGGGCTGGGCGCAGGTTTACCGGCAGCCTGTGAAGCGGCCATCAAAACCGCCTCGGCACGACTGCCTGGGCAACCTGCACCGCTTCAGTATCCGCCTGAAAATCTCCAGGACCAGCGTCTCTGGCATGAGATAAACACCGATTCCGGCGAAGCAGCGCTGTTGCTGTTCTGCCCGACACCCACCCAGGCCCTGAGCGATGAAGCCGCCTGGCGCTTGCTCGGTCATCTGCTGCAAGGGCCGTTCTATCAGCGCCTGCGCGTTGAACTACAAATCGGCTACGCGGTTTTCAGCGGCATCCGACAGCTCAATGGGCAAACCGGCCTGCTGTTCGGCGTGCAGTCCCCCAGCGCTTCCCTGGATGAAATCGTCGAACAGGTGCAGACCTTTCTGGCACAACTGCCGTCATTGATCGAGCGCAGCGCCGACATGGGTAACGAGGCTCTGGCGCAGCAATTCAGGGTCCAGTCACTGCCTATCACCCAAGCCGCCGATTTGCTGTGGCACGCGCACCTGGCGGGTCGCCCATCGGACTACCTGGAGCAATTACAAGATTTGATACAAACCTGCTCGCGGCAAGATGTACAGCGCGCCGCTCAACAGCTGAACGACGCCACAGGCGGCTGGCGTTGCCTCGCCAACGGGCCGTGCCCCCTACGGGCGTGGCACTCGGCCGATTGATCGTTGCCAACCCTGCAACAGGCTTTTTCTTTCAAGACAGCGCTAACTCGAAAAGAATTGCGTAATATTCACACGCAATATCTGAACATCTCCCATGGGAGGTGGACTATATGTACTACTTGGTAGTGAACATCCCCATCCCTTGATAGGAGTATGAATATGACCTGGTCCAAACCTGCCTACACCGATCTGCGCATCGGTTTCGAAGTCACCATGTACTTCGCCAGCCGTTAATTCGCTGGGTACTACAACGCCTCGGTTCGCCCGGGGCGTTTTTGTTTTGAGCTTTGCTGATGGAGCGATCATGTTTGTCCAGATTCTAGGTTCCGCCGCCGGCGGTGGCTTCCCGCAGTGGAACTGCAACTGCGTGAACTGCGCAGGTTTTCGTGATGGCAGCCTGCGGGCCCAGGCGCGTACCCAGTCGTCCATTGCGATTTCCGACGATGGTGTGAACTGGGTGCTGTGCAATGCGTCGCCGGATATCCGCGCGCAGTTGCAGGGCTTTGCGCCGATGCAACCGGGCCGCGCCCTGCGTGACACAGGTATCGGCGCGATCATCCTGATGGACAGCCAGATCGACCACACCACCGGCCTGCTGAGCCTGCGCGAGGGCTGCCCGCACCAGGTGTGGTGCACCGATATGGTCCATGAAGACCTGAGTACCGGCTTCCCGCTGTTCACCATGCTCACTCACTGGAACGGCGGCCTGGCCTGGAACCGTATCGAGCTGGACGCCAGCTTCACCATCAAGGCGTGCCCCAACCTGCGCTTCACCCCGCTGCCGCTGCGCAGCGCGGCGCCGCCTTATTCGCCGCATCGCTTCGACCCGCACCCGGGCGACAACATCGGCCTGATCGTCGAAGACCTGCGCACCGGCGGCAAACTGTTCTACGCCCCAGGCCTGGGCAAGGTCGACGCGCCGCTGCTGGAGATCATGGCCGGCAGCGACTGCCTGCTGGTGGACGGCACGATGTGGGACGACGACGAAATGCAGCGCCGTGGCGTCGGCAACCGCACCGGCCGCGAAATGGGCCACCTGGCGCAGAACGGTCCTGGCGGTATGCTCGAAGTGCTGGAGCAGTTGCCAAAGCAGCGCAAAGTGCTTATCCACATCAATAACACCAACCCGATCCTCGATGAAGACTCACCCGAGCGAGCCGAGCTGGTGCGGCGAAATGTCGAAGTAGCCTACGACGGCATGAGCATTGAGTTGTAGGAGACCTCAGATGACTGATACACCGATGACCCCTGAAGCATTCGAACAAGCCCTGCGCGCCAAAGGCGCCTTCTACCACATCCACCACCCCTACCATGTGGCGATGTACGACGGCCGCGCCACCCGCGAGCAGATCCAGGGCTGGGTCGCCAACCGCTTCTACTATCAGGTGAACATTCCCCTGAAGGACGCCGCGATCCTGGCCAACTGCCCGGACCGGGAAATCCGCCGTGAATGGATCCAGCGCCTGCTCGATCACGATGGCGCGCCCGGAGAAGACGGCGGCATCGAAGCCTGGCTGCGCCTGGGCCAGGCCGTCGGCCTCGATCCCGACCAACTGCGCTCCCAGGAACTGGTGCTGCCCGGCGTACGCTTTGCGGTAGATGCCTACGTCAACTTCGCCCGCCGTGCCAGTTGGCAAGAGGCCGCCAGCAGTTCGTTGACCGAACTGTTCGCGCCGCAGATCCACCAGTCGCGCCTCGACAGCTGGCCGCAGCATTACCCGTGGATCGACCCGGCCGGCTATGAATACTTCCGCACCCGGCTGGGCCAGGCCCGTCGTGATGTGGAACACGGGTTGGCGATCACCCTGCAGCACTACACCACCCGTGAAGGCCAGGAGCGCATGCTGGAAATTCTCCAGTTCAAACTGGACATCCTGTGGAGCATGCTCGACGCCATGAGCATGGCCTACGAACTGAACCGCCCGCCGTACCACAGCGTGACCGCAGAGCGGGTCTGGCATAAAGGGATCACCCTATGAGTTTTGATCGCAGCAAAAAACCGACCTGGCGCCCGGGTTATCGCTATCAATACGAGCCCGCACAAAAAGGCCATGTGCTGCTCTACCCGGAAGGCATGATCAAGCTCAACGACAGCGCCGCGCTGATTGGTGGACTGATTGACGGCGAGCGCGACGTGGCCGCCATCATCGCCGAGCTGGACCAGCAATTCCCCGGCGTGCCGGAACTCGGTGATGACATCGAGCAATTCATGGAGGTCGCCCGTGCCGAGCACTGGATCACCCTTGCCTGAAAAACCCGCTATCGGCCTGCCGCTCTGGCTGCTCGCCGAGCTGACTTACCGCTGCCCGCTGCAGTGCCCGTACTGTTCCAACCCGCTGGATTTTGCCGAGCAGGGCAAGGAGTTGAGCACCGAACAGTGGATCAAGGTATTTCGCGAGGCCCGCGAGATGGGCGCCGCGCAGCTTGGGTTTTCCGGCGGTGAACCGCTGGTGCGCCAGGACCTGGCCGAGCTGATCGGCGAGGCGCGCAAGCTCGGTTTCTACACCAACCTGATCACCTCCGGCATCGGCCTGACCGAACAGAAGATCAGCGACTTCAAAAAGGCCGGCCTGGACCATATCCAGATCAGCTTCCAGGCCAGCGACGAACAGGTCAACAACCTGCTGGCCGGCTCGAAGAAAGCCTTCGCGCAAAAACTCGAAATGGCCCGTGCGGTGAAAGCCCACGGTTATCCGATGGTGCTGAACTTCGTCACCCACCGGCATAACATCGACAAGATCGACCGCATTATCGAGCTGTGTATCGCGCTCGAGGCGGACTTTGTCGAGCTTGCCACTTGCCAGTTCTACGGCTGGGCACAGCTCAACCGTGTGGGGTTATTGCCGACCCGGGAACAACTGGTGCGCGCCGAACGCATCACCAACGAATACCGCGCGAGGCTCGAAGCCGAAGGCCACCCGTGCAAGTTGATTTTTGTCACGCCGGATTACTACGAAGAACGCCCGAAAGCCTGCATGAATGGCTGGGGCAGTATTTTCCTGACAGTCACGCCGGACGGTACCGCCCTGCCCTGCCATGGTGCCCGACAGATGCCGGTGCAGTTTCCCAATGTGCGCGACCACAGCATGCAGCACATCTGGTACGACTCGTTCGGTTTCAACCGCTTTCGCGGCTACGACTGGATGCCCGAGCCGTGCCGTTCATGCGATGAGAAGGAAAAGGACTTCGGCGGCTGCCGCTGCCAGGCTTTCATGCTCACCGGGGATGCGAGTAACGCAGACCCGGTGTGCAGCAAGTCCGAGCAGCACGGCATCATCCTGCAAGCGCGGGAAGAGGCCGAACATGCCACCCAGACCATTGAACAGCTGGCGTTTCGCAATGAGCGCAATTCACGCCTCATCGCAAAAGGCTGAGGGCCTCAGCGCTTGGCGATGATGTACACGGCGTGAATGATGCCGGGGAAGTAACCGCACAGGGTCAGCAGGATGTTCAGCCAGAATGCGCCGCCAAATCCTACTTGCAGGAACACACCCAGTGGCGGCAGCAGAATGGCGATGATGATACGAATGATGTCCATGGGTCAGCTCCAAAAATCGGCTCGTGTGAGCCGTGTAGCTAATCGACATTGGCGCTTCGTGAGGGTTCAGTGGTTTCTGGCATCGGGCCATCTCATGCCAGAATCTGCAGGCCATGCTTTTGAACAATGCTCAACAACTTGAGCGCCATGCCGCTGGGTTGTTTTTCGCCGGACTCCCACTGCTTAACAGTCGATGCGCTGGTGTTCAGGTAGCGCGCGAACACGGGCTGGCTGACGTGGCTGCTTTCACGCAAGTGTTTGATCTGCTCGGCTGGCATATGTGCAGGCACCGTTGCCAGACACGTTTCGTCGAACTCACGAAGCGTGGTTTTGCTGATGGCGCCAATTGTATAAAGCGCTTCGGCGGACTGGTGAATAGACTCAAGCGCCTCACTTTTATATTTCCTGGTCATGATGTATCTCCACAAACTCTTTTAAATCCAGCAATTGCTGAATCTGGACATGGTTTAAGTCTTCGTAGAGCTTGGCCAGCAACCGAAAGCCATCCAGTTCACGCTGACTGATATTGCTCTGACTCTGCTTGGCGAACAGCAATTGGTAGACCCAGTAGTGCCTGCCTTTAGCCAGGACAATGGAGCGATGGCGATTTTGGTTCAGCCGCTTCTTCCAAACGCCGCCGCCCAAATTTTCAGCCTGCCCGTTCAGCAAATCGCTGAATGCTTCTTTTAGCTCAGAATCGCTTATCCAAGCTTTGCTGGCTGCTTTCGCAAAATTCCGAGTTTTGAACAATCTGAGCTTCATGAAAATCCTTCTCGAAAACATACCACTCAGTGGTATAGATTAGAAGAGGGCGTTGGGCGCCCCCATCGACATTCCTTGCCGAAGCCCGCTAAAAAGCCATTGTTTCCGACGACGCACAAGCAACCTTTTCAGTCCAAAAATTACGCACGCAAAAAAACGCCCCCAGCCAAAAGAATCAGGCTGGAGGCGCCGCGTATCCCGCGAGACGGTTCAGAAAATGGGGTCAGACGGCAATGCCCTTGCGGCATTGCAGTTGGGCGGTGCGTACCCGAGAGAAGGCACGGGCCAGGCGCAGGAGCATTTCGTCAATGTGGTTCTTTCTGATGTTCAGGGCGGGGGTGAAACGCAGACAATCCGGCTGCGCAGCCGTGAGGATCAGGCCTTCGTGCAGCGCGGCCTTTACTACCGCAGCCGCGCAATCGTCCGACAGCGTCAGGCCCCATATCAGTCCGTTGCCGCGCAGTTGCCCATGCTCGTAACGGTAGGCCAGGCGGGTAAGGCCTTCTGCCAGGTAGAGGCCGGATTCGCGTACGTGTTCGAGAAAGCCGTCGGTCAAGACGGCCTCGAGCACCGCGATCCCCGCTGCGGCCATCAGCGCATTGCCGTGATGGGTACCGTCCAGCTCGCCCGTTTCGAAGCAACAGGCGGTGCCGCGTGCCAGCAACGCCGCCAGCGGCACGCCACCGCCCAGGCCTTTGCCGAGGGTAATGATGTCGGCGCGAATGCCATATTGCTGCTCGGCGAGCAGACTGCCGCAGCGGCCGATCCCGGTTTGCACTTCATCGAGAATCAGCAGGATGCCCAGTTCGCGGCACAGACGTTCGACGCCCTTGAGGTAGTGTTCGGTCGCAGGGATGACACCGGCGGCGCTTTGGATCGGCTCCAGCATGATGGCGACGGTATGCGCATCGACGGCGGCGTGCAAAGCCGGCAGATCGTTGAAAGGTACATGACTGAAACCCGGCAACTGCGGCTCGAAACGGTTTTCCCAGGCAACGGCCGAAGCCGACATCGCGGCGAAGCTCTGGCCGTGGCAGCCGTTGCTCACCGTAATGATGTGATAAGCGCCGCCGCGATGCAGTTGGCCCCATTTGCGCGCCAGTTTGATTGCGGCTTCGCAGGCCTGGGCACCGCTGTTGAGCAGGTAGGCCTGATCGCTGCCGGTGTGATGGCACAGGCGATCAACCAGGTCGAGCTGCGCCCGGTTGTACAAGCCCATGCCCGGGTTGATCACGGTTTGCATCTGTTCGGTGATGGCGTCGCGCACCGCCTGTGGGCTGTGGCCGAGGCTGTTGGCGCCGCCGCCCTGGCTGAAATCCAGGTAGGCACGGCCGTTACTGTCCGAAAGCCAGGCGCCTTGACCCTGGACAAACACCTCGCAGGGACGCGCGACAGTGGGCATCAGGCATTGGCTGGAAAAATCATCAGGCGGAGCATGAAGTACCAGGTCGTCAAGACTGGGCGCCGGACGCCGGAACAGGTTCACAGTTCAGCCCCGATAGCAACCGCACCTGGGTAGGTGTCGGGTACCAACAGCGCGACGCGGTGTTTTGTCTTGCCTATGTAAACGCCATTACCAAAAACGTGAGTCATTGCCCGATTCGGCCCTGTAAGCCCTGCGAATAGGCGCTAGACTAGGCCGCTCGGAGGCCAACGGCCATTTCGATTTTCCAGCTTTTTCGATAAGCAAATTTTATGGATTTCAAGCAACTGCGTTATTTCGTCGCGGTGTATGAGGAAGGCCACGTAGGGCGTGCCGCAGAGCGTCTGTCGATCTCCCAGCCGGCCTTGTCGCAGCAGGTTCGCCAACTGGAGCAGAACCTCGACGTGAGCCTGTTCGAACGCAGCAGCAAGCGCCTGCTCCCCACACTCGCCGCACACACGCTGTACAACCACGCCTTGCCCCTGATCGACGGCATGCAGCAAGCCGTGGAGGCGTTGCGTAACTTCAAGGGCCAGGCGATGCGCACCTTGGCCATCGGTGTGCTGCAAACCGTGCACACCAGCCTGGTGCCGCAAATGCTCGAGCGGGTGCGCAAGGCCCAACCGCACCTGGTCGTGCAGATCTACGAATTGACCGGGCTTGAGATCGAGCGGCGGCTGCTCAACGGCTCGCTGGACATCGGCATCAGCTACCTGCCACCCCGCCAACCGGGCCTGCATGGCGTGTTGTTGTACGAGGATGAATTGAAGGTGGTCATCCCTGAGCAACATCCCTTGCGGGAATTCAAGAAGGTCTCGCTGAAACAGGCAGCGGAGTTGCCGATGTTGCTGCTGGGGGAGGAATTCCAGGTACGGCAGATCTGGCAGGGTCAGTTGGCCAACCTGGGCCGACGCCCGCAGGTGCAGGCCGAGCTCAATACCATGGCGGGGATTCTCGACAGCCTGCCTCATACGCAGTTGGCCACTGTGTTGCCGGGGCGTTCCCAGGACGAACACAACAGCCAGTCGCTGCTGTGGAAACCCTTGAGCGAACCCAGGGTGCCGTTGAAAGTCGGTTTGGTGTGCCGTGACGTGCAGCGCCAGCAAGCGACGGTGGCGTTGCTGCGCACGTTGCTCGAAGACGTGATGAATGCCCCGCAGGCGGGCGCCTGACTTTTTCGCGGGCAAAAGAAAACCCCGCCGAAGCGGGGCTTTGCAGACTGTTTCCCTGACATCCATTTCACTCCGCCATCCTGGCAGAATCCTACGTGTCCGTGTTGTTGCTTTGCGCTTCCTGCGCGACGTCCATGTGAAGTAGATTATCCGTGGATCCAATTTGGCGATAGAGGACGATTAGCAGCACGTCATGTAAGAGATTGCTTACACGCACGCTTCGCCCCTAGAACAGTGCTTCATCCATCAGGAACAGCGACTCGCTACCGGCCTTCACCGACGCGCTCAACGAATGAATACGCGGCAACAGGCGCGCAAAGTAAAAGCGCGCCGTGCCCAGCTTGCTGGCATAGAAATCGTCTTCGGTCTCTTTGCCCAACGCGGCCTTGGCCATGCGTGCCCACATATAGGCATACGCCATGTAACCAAACGCGTGCAGGTATTCCACCGATGCCGCGCCGATTTCATTCGGATTGGTTTTGGCACGGTCCAGCACCCAGGCGGTCAATTCATCCAGGTTGTCCACCGCCGCGCCGAGCGGGCGGGTGAACTCGCCCAGTTGCGCGCCGGCACTGGCGATGAACTGGCGGATCTCATCGGCGAACAAGGTGTAGAACGCGCCACCGCTGCCGACAATCTTGCGCCCCATCAAATCCAGTGCCTGGATACCGTTGGTGCCTTCGTAGATCTGGGTGATGCGCACGTCACGCACCAATTGCTCCTGACCCCACTCGCGAATGTAGCCGTGGCCACCGAACACTTGCTGGCCGAGCACGGTGGTTTCCAGGCCCAGGTCGCTGAGAAACGCCTTGGCGACCGGCGTCAGCAGCGCCACCAGGTTGTCGGCGCGCTCACGGGCAGCAGCGTCTTCGCT
Organism: Pseudomonas sp. 24 E 13; assembly: GCF_900004715.1. Classification (NCBI taxonomy): domain Bacteria; kingdom Pseudomonadati; phylum Pseudomonadota; class Gammaproteobacteria; order Pseudomonadales; family Pseudomonadaceae; genus Pseudomonas; species Pseudomonas sp. 24 E 13. The sequence goes on along the minus strand of NZ_CVTO01000125.1, from coordinate 13,971 downwards.
GAACTTGGCGATGTCCAACTGCGTGGCCACATAGGTGGAGAACGCACGACCGCCCTCGTTCGCCGCCTTCATGGTCAGCAGCATGCGGCGCACGTCCGGGTGCACGATGATCGGATCGGCCGGTTTATCCTTGGCTTGGGCGCCCAATGGCGAACGGCTCTGCACCCGATCGCGGGCATATTCAATCGCGTTCTGATAGGAGCGCTCGCCGGAAGCCAGGCCCTGGATACCCACCCCCAGGCGCTCGTAGTTCATCATGGTGAACATCGCCGCCAAGCCACGATTGGGCTCACCGACGAGGTAGCCGACGGCTTCGTCGAAGTTCATCACGCACGTCGCGGAGGCCTGGATGCCCATCTTGTGTTCAATAGAGCCGCAGGTCACCGGGTTGCGGGCACCGAGGCTGCCGTCGGCGTTCACCATGAACTTGGGGACCAGGAACAGCGAGATGCCCTTGGGCCCCGCCGGTGCATCAGGAAGCTTGGCCAACACCAAGTGGATGATGTTTTCGGTCAGGTCGTGTTCACCGCCGGTAATGAAAATCTTGGTGCCGCTGACTTTGTAGGAACCATCCGCCTGCGGCTCGGCTTTGGTGCGAATCATGCCCAGGTCGGTACCGGCATGGGCTTCGGTCAGGCACATGGAACCGGCCCATTCGCCGGAATACATCTTCGGCAGGTAGGTGGCCTTGAGTTCGTCGCTGGCGTGGGTATTGATCGACACGCAAGCGCCCGAGGTCAACATCGGGTACAGGCCGAACGCCAGGCTGGACGAGTTGATCATCTCCTCGACCTGCGCCGACACCGCCTTGGGCATGCCCATACCGCCATACACCGGATCGCCGCCGACGCCCACCCAGCCACCTTCGGCATAGGTCGCGTAAGCCTGTGGGAAACCGTCCGGCGTGCTGACGGCACCGTCCACCCAGCGGCAGCCTTGCTCATCACCGCCACGGCTTAACGGCGCGATGGACTTGGCGGTGACCTTGCCGGCCTCTTCGAGGATGGCTTCAACGGTTTCGGCGTCAACCGTGTCTGCCAGGGCAGGCAACTGCGCCCAGGTGGTGGCGACGTCAAAAACTTCGTTGAGGACGAAGCGCATATCACGCAACGGCGCTTTGTAATCAGCCATGGCAAACCTCGTGAGAACGTGAAAAGTGATTCGATAGGATCGGTTTTACAGGCTCCGAGTGTACCCGAACAACTTTTAAGACACATAGGGTCCGTTCGTGACCGACAAGTATTTGTAAGTCACGAACCAGGCTGTTGCCGCACGTTTACAATGCAAATGCCTGCGCCGGCAGGCTCATCAGGCATTCGCTGCCCGCCTCCACGGCAGCCCTGTGCACCGTGGTGCGCGGTAACAGGCGCTTGAAATAAAAGTCACACGTCGCCTGCTTGGCCTGGGCAAACCCTGGGTCGTCGTGCGCCTGCGCCGCAATCGCCATGCGCAACCACAGGTAGGCGAGGATGATGTAGCCGCTGTACATCAGGTAGTCCATGGCCGCCGCTCCCACTTCGTCGGGATTGCTCATCGCCGCCGTACCGACCTTCAGCGTCAGCTCGCCCCATTGCTGGTTCAACTGATTGAGCTGTTCGACATGGGCCTTGAGTTGCGGATGTTCGGCATTGGCGGCACAGAACTTATGCACGATTCTGGTAAAGCCGCGCAGCAACTTGCCCTGGCTGCCCAGCACCTTGCGCCCCAGCAGATCGAGCGCCTGGATGCCGTTGGTGCCTTCGTAGATCGGCGCAATCCGCGCATCACGCGCCAGTTGCTCCATGCCCCACTCGCGAATATAGCCATGGCCGCCGAACACTTGCATACCGTGGTTGGTCACCTCCAGCCCGGTTTCGGTCATGAAGGCTTTGCAGATCGGCGTGAGGAAGGCCAACAGGTCCTCGGCCTCCTGGCGCTGGGCGGCGTCGCGGCTCAAGTGCGCGGTGTCGAGCAACTGGGCGGTGAAGTAGGTCAGCGCACGGTTGCCCTCGTTGAAGGCTTTCATGGTCAGCAACATGCGACGTACATCAGCATGCACGATGATCGGGTCGGCGGGTTTGTCCGGGGACTTGGCGCCGGTCAGCGAGCGCATTTGCAGGCGCTCCCCGGCATATTTGATCGCGCCCTGAAAGCTTGCCTCGCCATTGCACAGCCCCTGCATCCCGGTGCCCAGGCGCGCGTGGTTCATCATGGTGAACATGCAGTTGAGGCCTTTGTTGGCTTCGCCAATCAGGAAACCCCTGGCGCCGTCGAAGTTCAGCACACAGGTGGCCGAAGCCTTGATGCCCATCTTGTGTTCGATGGAGCCGCACTGCACGGCGTTGCGTTCGCCGGAATCGGCATGAAACTTGGGCACGATGAACAACGAGATGCCTTTGGTCCCCGCCGGTGCATCCGGCAGCTTGGCCAGCACCAGATGGATGATATTGGCACTCATGTCGTGCTCACCGGCCGAGATGAAGATCTTGCTGCCGGTGAGCGCATAACTGCCATCGGCCTGGGGAACGGCGCGAGTCTTGATCAAACCCAGGTCGGTGCCGCAGTGGGCTTCGGTCAGGCACATGGTGCCGGTCCACTCGCCGGCGGTGAGTTTGTGCAGGTACGTGGCTTTCTGTTCGTCGGTGCCGTGGGCGTGAATCGCCGACATTGCGCCGTGGGTCAGGCCCGGGTACATGCCCCAGGACGTATTGCTGGAGCCGATCATCTCGCTCAGCACCAGCCCGAGGGACTGCGGCAACCCCTGGCCGCCGTAGGCCGGGTCCGCCGCCACGCCGTGCCAGCCGCCTTCGACGTACTGGGCGAAGGCTTGCTTGAAACCCTTGGGCGTGGTCACGACGCCATTGTCAAAATGGCAGCCTTCCTCGTCGCCGCTACGATTGAGCGGCGCGAGGACGTTTTCGCAGAACTTCGCGCCTTCTTCGAGAATCGCACTGACCATGTCGGGGCTGGCGTCCGTCGCGCCCAGGGCCGCGTAGTGACCATGGAAATCGAACACGTTATCGATCAGAAAGCGCATGTCGCGCAGGGGAGCTTTGTACTCAGGCATGGCGATGTCTCCGGCGGCAGATGGACTCAACCTACTGCCGGCCAACGCCGCGAACAATCACTGTAGCGCTGCTGAATACAGCGCCATTACTCAACCGGCAGCGCTTTCCATGCGCACGGCGCCGCGACGGTTCTGCCCGGCCGCGATCACGCAATTGCGCCCGGCGCCCTTGGCGGCATAGAGCGCCTGATCGGCGCACTTGAGCACTTCTTCAGGACTACGCTGCTCGGCCTGACGTTCGGCCACGCCGATGCTGACCGTCACCGACACACTGGACGCACCACTGGCGGCCCGACGCTGGCGACCTTGATGGTCGTCATTGGGGCGGTCCGGGTTGCGCAACTTGATCGCATAGGTGGCTATGCTTTCGCGGATCGCCTCCAGGTGCGGCAGGCATTCATCCAGGCTCTTGCCGGCAAACACCACGGCGAACTCTTCACCGCCGTAACGGTAGGCGCGCCCGCCGCCGCTGACCTTGGACAGTTTGCTCGCCACCAGGCGCAACACCTGGTCGCCCACGTCATGGCCGTGGGTATCGTTGAAACGCTTGAAGTGGTCCACATCGCTCATCGCCAACACATAGTTGCGCCCCAGCCGCTGCATGCGTTCGTTCAGGGCGCGGCGGCCCGGCAAGCCGGTCAGCTCATCGCGAAAGGCCATTTGATACGCCTCATGCGCCACACCGGCAGCGATCATCAGCATCACCTGGCTGCACATGATGTTGAGCGTAAACGGCAGGATGAAGGTTTGCGGCAGCATCCAGAACATCCCCAGCAACCCCACCAATTGCGCAGCGTGCAGCGGGCGCGGCTGATACCAGTACTGGGCGGCCAGGGTGATAAAGCCAATCAGAAACATCGGGTATGAAAGCTGGATCAAGCTCATCCACGCGCCATGCAGCGCCGGCCAGCGAATCTCGGCCAACCAGTCCAGCACGCCCTGTGGGTAACGTTGCTCCAGCGCAAACGCCACGCTGCCGACGGCCAACAGCACCGCGCAACGCGCGACAAAGTCACGGAACAGGTGAGTCTTTTCCTGCCACAGCGCGTACATGCTGAACAGCAAGGGCAGCAGCAGGCAGCACAGGTGAAACACGACGGCGGCGTCTTCGCGCACGCGACCATTGTCGCGGTAGAAATCGGTCTGGGTGTCCAGCAGGAAATAGACGACGTACACCGTGACCATCAGGAACAACTCACGCTGGCGCCGATACACCGCGCAGTACGCTCCGCCGAGCAACAGCACCAGGGTCGGCAGCACGTTGAACAGCGAGGTGAAGAAAACGTTGAGGTCCTTGAGATAAGCAGCCGAGAGCCCAGCCATCAACAGCAGCAACGAGGGTAGGAAATGACTGAACCGCACAGCGGACACGCGTAACAAGGGTAGAACTCCGACCCGCAAAAAGTAATGGCATGGTGCTTCTACACAGCCAGTTAAACACAACCCGTCCGACCTGTATCACATTGCCATCACTGTAACGGCACGCTTCATTAAAGCCTTAGCGTCAGCGCGCATTTTTCGGATCGGCACAGAACGCATGTGGGAGGGGGCTTGCTCCCGATTGCAGTGTGACAGCCGCCGAATCGTGTAGCTGACATACCGCAATCGGGAGCAAGCCCCCTCCCACATTCACCGCACTTCAATGCTTGGTCAGCGGCCTTCGCACACACAAAAAAAACCGCTTCCCCGGAAGGAAGCGGTTTTTCTGAACCCGGTAAGGCTTAGTAAGCCAGGCCGAAGTCTTCTTCTTTCATGTCCATCAGGTTTTTGGCGCCCGACAGCATGGTCGCTACATGGGTGCGGGTACGCGGCAGGATGCGCTGGAAGTAGAAGCGCGCGGTCTGCAGCTTGGCGGTGTAGAACGCCTCTTCGCTGGTGCCGGCGGCCAGTTTCTCGGCAGCCAGGCGCGCCATGTCGGCCCAGAAGTAAGCCAGGCAGGCATAACCGGAATACATCAGGTAGTCCACCGAGGCGGCACCGACTTCTTCACGGTCTTTCATCGCAGCCATGCCGACCTTCATGGTCAACTCGCCCCACTCTTTGTTCAGCGCCGCCAGCGGTGCAACGAATTCCTTGACGGCTTCGTTGCCTTCGTTGGCCTGGCAGAACTTGTGCACGATCTTGGTGAAACCCTTGAGCGCTTCGCCCTGGGTCATCAGCACTTTACGGCCGAGCAGGTCGAGGGCCTGGATACCGGTGGTGCCTTCGTACAGCATCGAAATGCGGCTGTCGCGAACGTTCTGCTCCATGCCCCACTCGGCGATGAAGCCGTGACCGCCGTAGATCTGTACGCCGTGGTTGGCGGACTCGAAACCGACTTCGGTCATGAACGCCTTGGCGATCGGGGTCATGAAGGCCAGCAGGCCATCGGCCTGTTTCTTGGCTTCGTCATCGGTGCCGTACTTGACGATGTCCACTTGCTTGGCGGTGAAGTACACCATCGCACGGTTGCCTTCAGCAAAGGCTTTCATGGTCAGCAGCATGCGGCGCACGTCAGGGTGCACGATGATCGGGTCGGCGGCTTTTTCCGGCGCTTTCGGGCCGGTCAGGGAACGCATTTGCAGGCGGTCACGCGCATATTTCAGGCCACCCTGGAAACCGATCTCGGCGTGGGCCAGGCCTTGCAGCGCGGTTCCCAGGCGAGCGGTGTTCATGAAGGTGAACATGCAATTCAGGCCTTTGTTCGCCGGGCCGATCAGGTAACCGGTGGCCGCGTCGAAGTTCATCACGCAGGTGGCGTTGCCGTGGATGCCCATCTTGTGCTCCAGGGAGCCACAGGTCACCGCGTTGCGCTCACCGATCGAACCATCGGCGTTGGGCAGGAATTTGGGCACGATAAACAGCGAGATACCCTTGGTACCGGCCGGTGCATCGGGCAGGCGCGCCAGTACGATGTGGACGATGTTGTCGGCCATGTCGTGCTCACCGGCCGAGATGAAGATCTTGGTGCCGGAGACTTTGTAGGAGCCGTCAGCCTGAGGTTCGGCCTTGGTGCGCAGCATGCCCAGGTCGGTGCCGCAGTGCGGCTCGGTCAGGCACATGGTGCCGGTCCACTCGCCCGACACCAGCTTGGTCAGGTAGGCCTCTTGCTGCTCCGGCGTGCCGTGCTCGGAAATAGTGTTCATCGCGCCGTGGGACAGGCCTGGGTACATGCCCCACGACCAGTTGGCTTCGCCGACCATTTCACTCACGGCAAGGCCCAGGGACTCCGGCAGGCCTTGGCCACCGTGCTCCACGTCATGGGCCAGGCTTGGCCAGCCGCCTTCGACGAACTGTTTGTAGGCTTCTTTGAAACCGGCAGGGGTTTTAACGCCTGACTCGCTCCAGGTACACCCTTCGATGTCACCCACGCGGTTCAGCGGCGCCAGCACTTGCTCACAGAACTTGGCGCCTTCTTCGAGAATGGCGTCAACCATGTCCGGGGTAGCGTCCTGGCAAGCCGGCAGGCTCTGATAGTGCGCTTCATAACCGAGCAGTTCGTCACGAACGAAGCGAATATCACGCAAGGGGGCCTTGTAGTCAGGCATAGCGATAAACCTCTGCTGATGTATCTGGGATGAACAACCGCGTGAAAGGATGATGGCGGTCAAACAGGTGTTTGAAACATACGTTTACGACCTGGGGTTGTCAAGCGTCGGCCCGACGCCGTTTGTCTTGATGCGGGTCAATGGCGCGCACGGCCAAGCCTGTGGCGTGATGCCACATGATTAAGAAGTGTAGGAGTTAAGCGAGAGGGCACAAAACAATGTGGTAGGGGGCTTGCCCCCGATGGCCATAGGCATCTACACAATTTCGGTGCGACACCGCACCTTTGGCGAGGGAGCTAAAGCGTATCTACCTGACGCTCCGAGGTCCAAATGTGGGAGGGGGCTTGCCCCCGATGGCGGCCTCTGGGCCG
>NZ_CVTO01000125.1:0-6977 GCF_900004715.1 Pseudomonas sp. 24 E 13 | reverse complement strand
GATTCAAGCCTGCGTTCGGCCAGCGTGGTTTAACGGGGCGCCTAGGATCAAAAGCAGATCAAGATCAAGGTCAAGAGCGACTCGCTTCGCATCGTGGTTACGGTTGAGCGCTACAGAGTTGTGTAGATACCTATGGCTATCGGGGGCAAGCCCCCTCCCACATTTTAAATGGCATGCCTCAGGGGAATCAGGCGTAGGTATCGATCAACGTACCGAGCATTTCGTCCGAAGCCTTGGCGACTTTCGCGCCCAGCTCCACTTGAAACTTGCCTTGGGCCATTTCGACCATATTGCTCGCCGAGTTGGACGCCTGAGCACGATCATTGGCTTGCAGACGGTCGCTTTGCGCGGCCGATGGCTGGGTCGTCGACGCGCTGGCGATCTTCCCAGCGGCCTGGTCGACACGGTTCTGCCCGGCCTGGATGGTGCTCAGGCCCGAATAAAACGCGCTGCTTCCAGAGATTTCCATGGCGTAAGCCTGCATTTAGAGAATCGTGAAGGCCAATTGAACCAGACATCCTGGCGAAAGGCCCGTTAAAAACACTAATGGCACATTGCCTTAGCGATAGCCAAAATCAGTCAAGCAGGTCCATTTGCAGGTAAGCGGCCACCTCGGCTGCCCCGGCATGCTTGAGTTTCGGCACCCGTCCAAGGCAGGGCGCCGGCAAACGCTCGGCCAGGGTGGCGAGGTTCTCTTCCAGACGAGAGGTCTTCGGGTCGATGATATTGGCCACCCAACCGGCCAGCGGCAATCCATCGCGCGCGATCGCTTCGGCGGTCAGCAACGCATGGCTGATACACCCAAGACGCACACCCACCACCAGGATCACCGGTAATTTGAGGGCCATGGCCAGGTCCGACAGGTTGGCTTGATCGGCCAGCGGCACGCGCCACCCCCCTGCGCCCTCGATCAACGTGAAGTCCGCGTTGTGTCCGAGAATCCGCTGCATGGGCTGGAGCAAGGATTGCACTGTCAGCGCAACGCCCGCCTCACGTGCCGCCAGATGCGGCGCAATCGCCGGTTCCAACGCCACCGGGTTGACCTCGGCATAGGTCAACGGCAACGAACATTCGGCAAGCAGTGCCAGGGCGTCGGCGTTACGCAAGCCCTTGGGCGTGACCTGGCAGCCCGACGCCACGGGTTTTCCCGCCGCCGTGGTTTTACCCGCCTGGCGCGCGGCATGCAGAAGGCCGGCGGCAATGGTGGTCTTGCCCACGTCGGTGTCGGTGCCGGTGATGAAATAAGCGGCGTTCATAGCGGTTTCTCCAGTACGGCGTACACCACTTGGTACGTAGCGGGCAGGCCATGGGGCTGACGGAACTGCTCGTAGGCCTGCACCAATGCCGCAATCCGCGCGCGCCCCGTCAACCCTCCCGGGCGCCCCGGGTTGAGGTTGTGTGCGCCCAATGCTTTCAACTCATGGGTCAGGCTGCGCACGTCCGGGTAATGCAGGACATGGGGCCGCCGCTCCAGGCGGGTCACCCGAAAACCACTGGCGGCGCACAGCTGCTGATAAGCCTCGAAGGTGCGAAAACGGTTGACGTGAACCCAGCCATCCGCCGCGCGCCAGCTCTCGCGCAGCTCATCCAGCGTGCCCACGCACAGGCTGGCAAAGGCCAGCACACCGCCCGGTTGCAGCACGCGAAAGGCCTCACTGAGGACTGCGTCGAAGTTCGCACACCACTGCACCGCCAGGCTGGAGAACATCAGCTCGAAGCTGCCAGTCTTCAGGGGCAAGCGTTCCGCATCGCCGGCGATGAAGTGCTGCGCGCCGCCAGCAGGCCGCGCATGCTTGAGCATGCCTTCGGCGATATCCAGCGCGATGCCCTGGCTGGCAGGCAGGCGCTCACCCAGTGCACGGCTGAAATAGCCCGTGCCGCAGCCCAGGTCGAGCCAGCGTTGTGGCGCGAGCCCCGGCGGTAATTGCGCGAGCAGGGCATGCCCCACCGCCCGCTGCAGCTCGGCCACGCTGTCATAACTGGCCGCAGCCCGGGAGAACGAAGCGGCCACCTGGCGCTTGTCGGGCAAGGCGCCCGGCAGGTGGGGATGGGATAGATCAGTCATCGACGCACTCATGCAAAAAAGCCTGGATGGCCCCCGCTACACCGTGGGGGTCCTCCAGAAGAAAAGCGTGACCGGCCTGTTCAATAAGGCCGATTTCCACATCGGGCAGCAGCGCCAGCAAGTCACTGGCGGCTTCGGCGGGCACCAGCCCGTCCTGACCGGCAAACAGGTGCAGTTGCGGCCCGCGAAACGCTTGCAAGGCGGCGCGGGTGTCCAATTGGGCAAGCAATTCCAGGCCGGGCATCAACACGCTGGGCGAGGTATTCGGTGCGCCACTGACCAGCAAACGCGAGAGCCCGCGCGGGTCGGCCGCGCCCTTGGCGCACAACAGGCCGAAGCGCTTGAGGGTGACCTGGGAGTCGGCGTGGCAGCCGGCGAGGAACGCGTCGAATGTTTCGGCAGGCATCGCCTGCGGCCAACCATCATGGGCGACAAAACACGGATTGCTCGCCAGGGTGAGCAATCCGCAGCAACGCTCTGCACGGCGTGCCGCCAGCTCCGAGGCGAGCATGCCGCCCAGGGACCAGCCGCCGAGCCAGGTATTGTCCGGCAGCGTGGCATCCAGTTCGTCGAGCCATTCGCTCAGGTCGCTGGAATCCAGGGCCGGCAACGGTTCGATCTGCACGTGCAAGTGTTCATTCAAGCCGTACAACGCCGCGGCCAGCGGTTCCAGCGGCGACACGCCAAGGCCCCAGCCGGGCAGCAATACCAATCGATCACGCATGCTCGGGCTCCGTGGTGTTTAACAACCGGAAACACGCTTCCAATGCGTTTAACAATAGCTGCACCTGGGCTGCGCTGTGGGCCGCCGTCAATGTCACGCGCAAACGGGCGCTGCCGGCGGGCACGGTGGGGGGGCGGATCGCCGTCACCATCAGCCCGCGCTCGCGCAGCATCTGCGACAGGCGCAAGGCTCGTGCGCTGTCGCCCATCAGGATCGGTTGGATCGGCGTAAAACTGTCCATCAACGCCAGGCCGATCTGCTCGGCGCCCTGGCGGAACTGACGGATCAACCCGTTGAGGTGCTCGCGGCGCCAATGCTCGGTACGCAGCAGCTCCAGACTTTTGAGGGTGGCGCAGGCCAGCGCCGGCGGCTGGCTGGTGGTGTAGATGTAGGGCCGGGCGAATTGAATCAGGCTTTCGATCAGTTCTTCACTGCCCGCCACAAAGGCACCGGCGGTGCCGAAGGCTTTGCCGAGGGTGCCGACCAACACCGGCACGTCTTCCTGGCTCAAGCCAAAATGCTCGACGATCCCCGCGCCATTGGCCCCCAGCGGGCCGAAGCCGTGGGCGTCGTCCACCATCAACCAGGCGCCCCTGGCCCTGGCTTCGCGGGCCAGTGCCGGCAGATCGGCGAGGTTGCCATCCATGCTGAATACGCCATCGGTCACCACCAGTGCGTTACCGGTGGCTTTCTCCAGGCGCTTGGCCAGGCTGGCAGCATCGTTATGCAGGTAACGGGTAAACCGTGCGCCGGACAACAAACCGGCATCCAGCAACGACGCATGGTTCAGACGATCTTCCAGCACGGTATCGCCCTGCCCCACCAAGGCGGTGACCGCGCCGAGGTTGGCCATGTAGCCGGTGGTAAACAGCAACGCACGCGGGCGCCCGGTCAAGTCGGCCAGGGCTTCTTCCAGCTCATGGTGCGGCGTGGCATGCCCCACCACCAGGTGCGACGCGCCACCGCCCACGCCCCAGCGGGAAGCACCGGCGCGCCAGGCTTCTATCACCTGTGGATGGTTGGCCAAGCCAAGGTAGTCATTGTTGCAAAACGCGAGCAGCGGCTTGCCGTCCACCACCACTTCCGGGCCCTGGGGGCTCTCCAGCAAGGGGCGTTGACGGTAAAGGTGTTCGGCACGGCGGGCAGCGAGGCGCGCGGCGAGATCGAAAGACATGCAGGCCTCGATTCAGCAGGGTGTTCGCGGTTCAAAAGGTGGGAGGGGGCTTGCCCCCCTCCCACCTTTTGAATGCATTTCAATCAAACGGCGGCGGCGTTGTAGAACTGCTCGCTGCTCTTCTGCTCCACCAACGCCTGTTCAATGGCCGCCTGATGCACTTCGTCGGCATGCTCTTCACGCGCCTCCGGCAGAATCCCGAGGCGCGAGAACAGTTGCATGTCCTTGTCCGCCTGCGGGTTGGCGGTGGTCAGCAGCTTGTCGCCGTAGAAAATCGAGTTGGCGCCGGCAAAGAACGCCAGGGCCTGCATCTGTTCGTTCATCGCCTCACGGCCGGCCGACAGGCGCACATGGGATTGCGGCATCAGGATGCGCGCCACCGCCAGCATGCGGATGAAGTCGAACGGGTCGATGTCCTCGGCGTTTTCCAACGGCGTACCGGCCACCTTGACCAGCATGTTGATCGGCACCGACTCCGGATGCTCCGGCAGGTTGGCCAGCTGGATCAGCAGGTTGGCGCGGTCATCGAGGGACTCGCCCATGCCGAGAATACCGCCGGAGCAGATCTTCATCCCCGACTCACGCACATAGGCCAGGGTCTGCAGGCGTTCGCTGTAGGTACGCGTGGTGATGATCGAACCGTAGAATTCCGGCGAGGTATCGAGGTTGTGGTTGTAGTAGTCGAGGCCGGCCTGGGCCAACGCGGCGGTCTGGTCCTGATCGAGACGGCCGAGGGTCATGCAGGTTTCCAGGCCCATGGCCTTCACGCCCTTGACCATCTCCAGCACGTAGGGCATGTCTTTGGCCGATGGATGTTTCCAGGCGGCGCCCATGCAGAAACGTGTCGAACCGATGGCCTTGGCGCGGGCAGCCTCTTCGAGGACTTTCTGCACCTCCATCAGCTTTTCTTTTTCCAGGCCGGTGTTGTAGTGACCCGACTGCGGACAATATTTGCAATCTTCCGGGCAGGCGCCGGTTTTGATCGACAGCAGCGTGGAGACCTGCACCCGATTGGCGTCGAAATGCGCGCGGTGCACGGTCTGCGCCTGGAACAACAGGTCATTGAACGGCTGCACGAACAGGGCTTTGACTTCGGCCAAAGACCAATCGTGACGCAGGGTGGCAGAGGTGCTGGCGCTCATGGGCGATTCCTTGATTATGCTTTGGCTAACGCTGCGGGAAGGGCAATACCCACAGGTACGACACGGATGCTCGGCATATTTAAGGAAGATTCATGCGCTGTCAACCAAGCCACAAACACCAGGTTTACATCTGGTTAAAAAGCGTACAAACCTGTTTGATCTGCGATGAACGCGCTGAAAGCGACGATTGTGTGTGCAACGCCTGCGAAACCGAACTGCCGTGGCTGATGGAGCGCTGTGACGTCTGCGCCCTGCCCTTGCCCATGGACGGCTTGGTGTGCGGCCAATGCCAGAAACATCCGCCTGCGTATCAACAAGTGATTGCGCCCTGGACCTACAGCTTCCCGGTGGACAGCCTGATCAGCCGGTTCAAGCATCAGGCGCGCTGGCCGTTGGGGCACCTGCTGGGACGCTTGCTCGGGCGGCTGCTGCAACATCGGTTCGAGAATGCCGAACTCAGCCGCCCCGATTGCCTGCTACCGGTACCGATGCCCCCCAAGCGTCTGCGCCAGCGTGGCTATAACCAGGCCGTGATGCTGGCGCGCTGGCTCAGTGCCGACCTGGACATCCCCTGCGATGAGCACCTGTTGCTACGCCCCCAGGAAACCATCGCGCAACAAGACCTCGACGCCAAAACGCGCAAACGCAACCTGCTCAATGCCTTCGCCCTGGCACCCGGCGCCTGGGTGCAGGGCCGGCACCTGGCGCTGGTGGACGACGTGCTGACCACTGGCGCCACCGCCCACAGCCTGGCGCGCTTGTTGATGAAGGCCGGTGCGCGTCAGGTCGATGTGTATTGCCTGGCCCGCACGCCCAAACCCGGCACATGACTTGACTCCCGGGCCGCCGGGCGGCAACGTCCGCTCATTCCAGCCAGGCGTATCCCCATGTCCCTGCCCTCGCCGCTCAGCCAGCACATCATCCGCCGCCCTCAGCGCATCGCCTTGCTGGCGCATATCGCCGAGCAGGGGTCCATCACCCGTGCCGCCAAAAGTGCCGGGTTGAGCTACAAAGCCACGTGGGACGCCATCGATGAACTGAACAACCTGGCGCAAACGCCGTTGGTGGAGCGCAGCGTCGGCGGCAAAGGCGGTGGCGGCGCCAGGCTGACAAGCGAAGGTGAGCGCGTGCTGCGCCTTTATCAGCGCCTGCAAGCCTTGCAAGCCGAGGTGCTCGCCACCGACGAAGCGGCCCGCGACTTCAATTTGCTGGGCCGCCTGATGCTGCGCACCAGTGCGCGCAATCAGCTGCATGGCCAAGTCAGCGCCATCGAGCGCCATGGGCGTAATGACACGGTGCGCCTGGAACTGGCGGGTGGCCTGTACCTGGAGGCACACATCACGCACGACAGCACGCAACGGCTGGAGCTGGAGCCCGGCGTAGAAGTGGTGGCCCTGATCAAGGCCGGCTGGCTGGAATTACTGGCCACCGGGCAAACCGCAACACTTGGACACAATTGCCTGAGCGGTGTCATCGAGACGATTCTCGACGCTGAAGACGGCCCCAGCGAAGTCCGCATCGGCCTGCCCAGCGGTCAGGTGCTGTGTGCCCTGGCGCAGCCCGCCGCACTGAGCGCACTCGACGCCGCGCCTGGCCGGCCGATCCAGGTGCAATTCGCCCCCGGCCAGGTATTGCTCGGCACCCCGGTGTAGCGAGCACGCGCCATCAAACTGCAACAATTTCGTCACGCCCGCTCCTTAAGGTGTCTGCAAAAACCGTAAGGAGCCTGACATGAGCCTGCTGGAAGAAAACCAAGCCACTGACCTCGAACAGATGGTCGGCCTTACCCGTCGCCGCTTTATCGGCGCCGGCGCCCTGTGCGGCGCGGCGATGTTCCTGGGTGGCAACCTGCTCAGCCGCAGCGCCCTGGCC
>NZ_CVTO01000154.1:91632-120717 GCF_900004715.1 Pseudomonas sp. 24 E 13 | reverse complement strand
TCAGGCCCATCTGGTAATAGAACTGCACGTCTTCGGCCGGCAGCGCCTGGGCCAGCGCCAACACGCGGTCGCGGTCGCCATGGCCGTTGTCGACCGCCTCAGGCAATGCCTGGGCAATGGCGACGCGGTGCAGCACGTTGAGGATTTCCGAGAGCACGCCATTCCAGTCCGGCCCCTGCTCCGACAAGTGGCGCACGGCTTCGAGCAAGGCCTTGGCATCGCCCTCGATCAGCGCATGCAGCACGTCGAACACCTGGCCGTGGTCCAGCGTGCCGAGCATGACGCGCACATCGGCGGCCAGGACCTTGCCTTCACCAAAGGCGATGGCCTGGTCGGTGAGGCTCATGGCATCACGCATCGAGCCATCGGCAGCGCGGCCCAGCAACCACAGTGCGTCGTCTTCGAACGGTACGTTCTCGACACCCAGCACGTGGGTCAAATGCTCGACCACCCGCTCGGGGGTCATATTCTTCAGGGAGAATTGCAGGCACCGCGACAAAATCGTCGCAGGAAGTTTCTGCGGGTCGGTGGTGGCCAGGATGAATTTGACGTAGGGCGGCGGCTCTTCCAGGGTTTTCAACAGCGCGTTGAAGGAATGGCTGGACAGCATGTGCACTTCGTCGATCAGGTAGACCTTGAAGCGGCCACGGCTCGGTGCGTACTGCACGTTGTCGAGCAGTTCGCGGGTGTCTTCGACCTTGGTGCGGCTCGCGGCGTCGATCTCGATCAGGTCGACGAAACGCCCTTCGTCGATCTCGCGGCATACCGAACAGGTGCCGCACGGTGTCGAGGTGATACCGGTTTCACAATTCAGGCATTTGGCGATGATGCGCGCAATGGTGGTCTTGCCTACGCCGCGGGTACCGGTGAACAGGTAGGCGTGGTGCAGCCGCTGGCTGTCCAAGGCATTGATCAGAGCCTTGAGCACATGGGTCTGGCCGACCATTTCGCGGAACGAGCGCGGACGCCATTTACGTGCAAGAACCTGATAACTCATCGAAAACCGTCGCAACTGGGAAGCGGGAGGCGGTAATGCTAGCGGAGCAAGGGGGAAATTGCATCCGGCACGCTCGTCTTATCTGACTAAGCGCTCCTCAGAGGCCTGATCCTGCACCGGCTGTACGCCGCAAAGAACGCGCCCAGCGCGCCTCCAGGCCGATAGCTGCGACACTGGCCAGCACCATCAGCCCGCCCAGCAACACCTGCAGGGTCATGCGCTCGCCCAGCAGCATCGCCGCCAAGATCATCGCTACGGGTGGGATCAGGTACATCGCCACCGAGGCACGGCTGACTTCAACGTGCTTGAGCACGTAGCCCCAGGCCAGGTAGGCCAGGGCACTGGGAAAAATACCGAGCACCAGCACCGCCATGTTGTCCGGCAGCGGTGCCCGTGCCACTGCTGCGGGCAGACCTGGCAGGTTCACGCACAGCATCAAGGTGCCGGACCAGACCATATAGCAGGCCAGCGTCAGCGGGCTGTAGCGGTAAGCGTAATGTCGCAGGACAGCGAAATACACGCTCCAGGACAGGGCCGCCAGCAGGATCAGCAAACCGCGTGGGTCCATCTCGGCCATGCCATGATCGCCCCGGATCACCACCAGCACACCCCACAAGCCCAACAGCACACACCCCCAGCGCCAGGCACTGACCCGCTCTTTCAGGCAGAAAAACGCAATCAACACGCTGAACAGCGGTGCCGACTGCGCCAGCACGCTGGACGCCGACGCGGTCACCCACTGCTGGCCGCTATTGAGGCAGGTGTGGTGCAGGAACACCCCGAAAAAACCCAGCACCAGCAGCCACGGCAAATCCCGCAGGCGCGGCCGGCCAATGCCCGCCACCAGCGCCACCGCGCCCATGAACAGCGAGGCGATCAGGAAGCGCAGCAACGCCAGTTGCCCAGGGCTGTAGCTGTGCAAGCCGATGTGCACGCCAATCGGCGAATACGCCCAACAGAGAATCACGACGGCAACGACTAGCGTAAGCTTCACAGGAGATGGGGCATTCATCGACGGCATCCGGGCACAGGAAAGGAATGCCATCAGTCTTGGCCCGCGCCAGGCGCAGCACAATTAAGCGTTTCTGAATTCTGAGATCACTGGAACTGAGCAATGGAACTGGCCCAACTGAAAATGGTGCGAGCCGTGGCGCAAACCGGCAGCGTGGCGCAGGCCGCCCTGCAATTGCACTGCGTGCCGTCCAACATCACCACGCGCATCAAGCAGCTGGAAAGCGAGTTGGGCACGCCCTTGTTCATTCGTGCCGGACGCGGGCTGGCGATCAGCGCCGCCGGGGAGATTTTCCTGGATTATTGCGAGCGCATCCTGGCGCTGGTGGAGGAGTCCAAACGTGTGCTGGATGCCACGGCGACACCTCGCGGCACGCTGCGCATCGGCGCGGTGGAGTCCAGCGCCAGCGGGCGCCTGCCGCCGCTGCTGGCCGAGTACCACCGGCGCTTCCCTGAGGTCAGCCTGGAACTGGTCACCGGCGCCTGGGCGCAGTTGCTGGACGACCTGCAGCACCATCGCCTCGATGTGGCGCTGGTAGCCGCCAGTGGCAAACACCCGAAGCTGGAACACAGCGTGGTTTACAGCGAACGCCTGGTATTGATCGCCAGCGCGTCGAGCGCGCCCATCACCGGCGCCGCAGACCTGGCCGGCCGCACATTATTGGTGTGGCCGCCCGGCTGCCCCTACCGCGCCGCCCTGGAAAACTGGCTCAAGCCTCAGGACTTCAAGCCGGCGATTGCCAGCTATGCCAGTTGGGGCACGATCATCGGTTGCGTCAGCGCGGGGATTGGCGTGGCGTTGGCGCCCGAGGGCATTCTGGCGCGCTATGAGCAGGCCAACCCGTTGGCGTCCTATCGCTTTGAAGCGCTGGCGCCCGTGGACAACCTGCTGTTCTGGCACACGGACACCCAGCGGCACCTGGCAAGGGACGCGTTCGCCGGACTGCTGCGCGAAACCTTCGGCTGACAAGTCCAAATGTGGGAGTGGGCTTGCAGTCAGTTAGGCGTACACCGCCCTCTGTAGGAGCGAGCTTGCTCGCGAAAAACGTCAACGATAAGGTGTGCTTCCTGAATGAACGCGGTGCCTGTGAGTTTTTCGCGAGCAAGCTCGCTCCTACAAAAGCCTTGACTGACTGGCATTGGGGCAAGCCCCCTCCCACTTTTTTTAGATCTTCGGTGCAGTCAACCGTGCGTACTGATCCTGGCTGATCCAGCCGGTGAACGAACGCTCGCCAGCATTGATAAATTCCACCTGCGCCCAGCCGTCCTTGAACGCCAGTACACCCACCACATCATGTTTGACGATGTAGGGCCGCTTTGTCGCTTTGGCGCCCGGCGTTTTCAACAGGTAAGCCTTCTCCGCCGATACCGTCACCAGGCCTATCCATTTTTTCCGCGCGGTCTGGCTCAACGCCAGGCCCGTCGCGATGTCCGGCATCAACACGTTGATGCAACCTGGATGCTGGCGACCTTGCTCCACGGTCAGGGTCACGCCGTCGGCCGCTGCCGCTACGCTGCCGGGATAAGCCGCCTCGCGCCAGGTGGTCAGCGCTTCGGGCTTACCTTGCAGAAAGAAGCTGCACCCCCGCGTCACGCCCTCGCCCATCGCTTCCGAGTAGAACCCCTCCACCTGCTGCTGCGGCGTCACCGCCAGCATCAGCCCTTCGTACTTGCCCGACTGCAACGCGGCAGACCCTGCAAACACGGGCACCACGACGCATAACGACAACACACCCATCGCCAGTAAACGCATCATCTTATTTTTTCCCTTCCAGTACGTCGTAGGCCTGCTTCATCAGCACGTCGTAGTTGCCGTAGTCCTCACCGTTATAGTTGCGCGCCATGGCGGTAAAGTCCTTGTTTTTCATGGCCGTCATCAACGCGGTATTTTTGCCGCACAGGCTCAGATAGGCCTTGAGCTGATTGCCAGCATTGATCTTCAAGGCCGCCACGAACTCGAACACGGTCTTGAATCCGCAAGACGCGAAATTGAACCCCATGATCTGGAACATGCCCCACGAGGCCGACAGCAACGCCGCTTCCTGGTCCAGGGCAAACGCCGTGGCCATGGTTTCCCAGGCCTTGACCTGGTCCTTGTTGTTGGCCTGCCACTGCGGGCCGGCTTTTTTCTTGTAGACGTACGACAGCAGCGGGTGCGACTGGTCGTAAATGTGCTTGGTGTACTTGCGAAAGTGATGGCCCTCGAAGGCGATGATCGGCAACTTTGCCGGCCCGAAGCCCACCTTCCCGCCCGACTCGATCGTGGCGAACGCCTTGATGACATTCACCGAGATCCCGTTACCCAATTGCTTGGCGGCGTTCTGGAAGTCCGTGTCGCTGAGTGTCATGCCGCCATCGCAGGTGGACTGCATCATCAACTGCCGGTTACGCCGTTCGGCCTCGATCACCGCACGCACCTGGTTCAGGTAGACATTGACGGTGGCCTGCACCGCATCGGCATTGTTATTGCCAAAGGCGTTGAGAAAACTCGGAATGCGCATCGTCGGGAAGGCCGTCACCGGCACCTTCAACGCCTCTTCGATCAGGCTGTTGAAGGTACGACCGGTAGGGTCGATCACGCCATCGGGGTGGGCGTACTTGAGATGACGGAACTGGTATTGGCTGATGCACTGCACCAGTTGGCCATCGCATTTGCCGTTTTCGGGCAGGGCGAAACCCAGCTTGGGAATGATCAGGTTGAATAGATACTGGATGCACTGAACATCGGCAGGCAAGTTGCGGGCTTTACCGGGTGTACCGACCGAGGCACTGATAAGACGAGGCAACCCTTGCAGGCTTTTCATGACGGACATCCTTGTGCGTTAAAGAAGCGACTGCGCTTCGATATCAAGTCCACGCCCTTGTCGTACTCTGAAACAAGTGACCGGCGCAAGCTAACAAGGTGCCTGGGGGTTGTCCAGAGAGGCTTTCGAAAGTTGTGAATCAGCCAGAATAAATCACTCAGTAGCCATGCACATCGCGGGTCTTCTGATACTGGTGGTAGTCGATCCACTCGACCACGTCATAGGGCAGATAAAGCTGCACGGTGGCGCGGGAAATGGCGATGTACACCGCGCACAAGCGCTGATCGAACGCATACGCGTCCTGGAACTTCACATTGGTGAGCAACCCGGGCGTGAGCAGGACCCGTTCAAACTCCATGCCGCCGGCGTCTTGCGCCAACATCAATAAACAGCGCTCGCCGGGGTGGCCGCTGAGCCTGCTCAAGCGTGTCACGTCGGCCACGTTGAAGCCTTTTTCCAGCTGTTCCTCGACCCACAGGAACGCCTCATCGAACCGGCACACGTCGCGCACCTGCTGCCAGTCGGCCATATCGCTGAAAAACGGATGGGGACCACGATCGCCGTAATCGCTGCCATAGAATTGCGGCTTGAACAACGCGATGACGGTTTCCATGAAATAGTTGAGATCCTGCTGCGCCTCGCTGCTGGCAAACGCACAGGCACAACGCTCTTCGCTCAGTTGAATGAGCCACTTCATGGTGTCCCAGCAGGACGCGGTCAGCACCACGCACCCTGGCGGCGGCACAAACCCCTGGGGATACAGCTCGATACCGACATCCGCATCCCGTGCGCCCTCGAAGAGCACCTTGCTTTTCTGCGAGTGCTGGCTGATCAGCGGATTGACCAGGCGCTCGACATTGCGCCCGGAGCGTACGCTATAGCTCACATCCGTATGGCGAACCTCGCGGGCGCGCTTGACCAGCACCCCACTGGCCTGCTGATACTCGTCGCCCAGGGTGATCAGCACCTGGCGCCCGCGCTCGATGATTTGCAGCAAGGGCGCTGGAATGTCCTGGCTCTCATCAATCAACACATGGGTATAGCGCTCAGGCACCACACTGCCGGCGAGGCTGGCGCGCTTGATCATCAATAACGCTTCAAACCCGGTGTGAGCGTTCCAGGCCGGATTCGCCTCAAGGTAGCGCCATAACCGGCTGGAGTATTCGACCAGTACCTTGGCATCAACGCTGGACAGCGCTTGCTTGAAGTGCGGCAGATGTTTGGCCGACAGGCTGTAGTCCCGTGAGCCGCAGTAGTTTTCAAGCACCTTGAGGCAGACATCCAGCAGCGCCTGCCCTTCCAGATGACGAAAACCGAAGATGTTCAATTCCTGCGCCAGTGCCTGCTTGCTCGGGACACGTCCTTGGGTAGCCAACGGCTGTGACCTTGGGCCATGTAACAAGACGTGGGCAAACCCGTGGAAGGTTTGCCCGGCCTTTCTCTCCCGCACGCCCACCATGCGCGCGCGCAGGGTTTCCAGCTTTGCCGGTGTACGTGCCAGCAACAAGGTCTTTTCGGGGCGCAGATGCTCCATCAGCGCCACCAGCAGATGACTCTTGCCAATGCCGGCGTACCCTTGCACGTGCAGGTCTTCGTTCAGGTTGGCGCGAAAGGTGCGGACCAGTTTGTCCTGCTCGGCGCTCAACCAGCGCTCGCGGTGCCTGGGCGTGACCATCTGCTGGCGGAAGGGATTGTTGGCCTTGAGGTGACGGACTTTGTACTCGACGTCCCATTGGCCGTCGGGCAATAAATAATCTCGCGCCTGGACTTCATCCGCTAACAGAAAACGCAACTTCAGGCTCTTGACCACATTGAGGCCGAAGTACAGCTTGCGCGGGTCAAACAACCGTTGTGCCTCCGACAGCAAGCTCACAGCGGCCGAATGCCTGCCCTGCGCCGCCCAGCCAATCAGTTTGGCCAGCACCCTTTCAGCGCCCACTGCACTCAACTCGTGTTCTGGCATTTGCGCCAGATTCTGGATAACCAACACAGCGGCCAACTCCGGCTCACTCAGGGCCAGCAGCGCACCCGCACCGTCAGAACCCAACAAACCCGCACAGGTTTCATCGGTGATCGGCAAGAACACGGGGCTGGATAAATCAAAATGTTCCGAGTGCATACAGCCTCATGGCCAGGAGAGAGACGCTTGGGAGTATGCCACCAGTCGTGGAAGGGTCGTCATGCACTGCGCAATAAGCGTCAAAGATGACTGGCTGAATAACTGAGATTTTTCTGGGAGGGTATTACAGGAGGGAGCGTTATGGAGGCAACCCCACCAGCCACACCCCGGCACACAATGTTCCCGCTGTGGCTGCTGCCTTCCGGCTCTGACCAGGTTCACGGGTGATCGTTGCGGGGGGACCGATGGGGTCACCATAACGACGCTGGCCTCTCGGCAAGCGGGGCCATTGTACCGATCTGATCGGAAGTTACAACCGTAAAAAATGAGAAGCTTCAAGTACTTGCCATAGCCTTCAATGATGACGCTCTCCCAGCCACTCTGTAGGAGCGAGCTTGCTCGCGAAAAACGTCAACGATAACGCGTGCTTTCTGAATGAACGCGGTGCCTGTGAATTTTTCGCGAGCAAGCTCGCTCCTACAGGCTGGCATTGGGGCTTGCCCCTCCCACATTTTCATCATTGTGTCTGGAGGACCTCATCGGCCCTGCCGCCCTCTTCCTGGATGACCAGGTGGATAAAGTGCAACTTGGCTATCACCGCCGGCGGCAGCACGAAGGGGTAGAAATCCGGCTGGCCCATGGCGCGGGACAGTTCGTTGAGCATGCCGGCCAGTTCGATCCAGGCGTTGACGAAGGAGAGGAATGCCGCTCCACCAGGGTGTTCGGGGTCGTACAGGGTGGTCAGGGGAAACGGCTGGTAATCGAGGTCCATCTCCCGAGCGCTCATGCCAAACCCCAGGGCGGTGTCCACCGCGTCCATCATGTGCAGGTAATGCGCCCAGGTCTCGGCCCAATCTTCCCAGGGGTGCATGGTGGCGTAGGCGCTGACGCAGGTTTGCTGCCAGTCCGGGCGTGGGCCGTTCTGGTAGTGCTGATCGAGCGCGTCGGCGTAACTGGCGCGTTCGTCGCCGAACAGGTTGCGAAACGGCTCGAGCCAGTGGCTGTTGGCGATCAGGCGGTCCCAGTAATAGTGGCCGACCTCATGGCGGAAGTGACCGAGCAAGGTGCGATAGGGCTCGTGCATCTGTACGCGAACCTTTTCACGATGGGCGTCGTCGGCTTCCTTGATGTCGAGGGTGATCAGGCCGTTGGCGTGACCGGTCGTGGGCGCATTGCCTTGCAGGTCGATGCCGACGAAGTCGAACGCCAGGCCGGTGTCTTCGTTGACGCTTTTGGGCACCACCTGCAGGCCCAGGCTGATCAGTTGGGCCACCAGTCGGCGCTTGGCGGTTTCCACCTTGCGCCAGCGCTCGGGATTTTCCGCGATGGACAAATCCGGGATGGTGCGGTTCAGGCTGCACGCTACGCACAGGGCCGAGGTGCTGTGCGCCGGAATCAGCCAGTTGCAGGCCGCCGGGGTCTGGAGGTTGGCGCAGCGGCGGAAGGCGCCGGCGTCGAGGTCGGCGTCCAGCAGCCAGGTGTCAGCCACCGGACCTGGTTGCAGTGAAGACAAGCGGCTTTGCTGCGGGTGGTAGCCCAGCAGCGCCGAGCAGGCCAGGCACTGGCTGTTGCGAAAGAACAAGGACTGGCCGCAGCGGCATTGCCATACCTTGCTGTTACGCGAGGATCCGGCCATGAACGGTGCGGCGATGCGCGTGCTGAGTTGCTCGAAGTAGCGAAACATGGCGATCTCTCCCAGGGGTGACTGAGACTAGATCATTTCCCTCGCAGGATCGTTCCCACATTCCGTGTGGGCATGCATGCGTTGACGCTCTGCGTCATGCCTTGGAAGAGCGGACGCGGAGCGTCCAGGGCGGCATTCCCACGCGGAGCGTGGGAACGATCGTCAGACGGGAATGTTGTGCTTGGCGAGGAAAGCGACGAACGCCTCTTCGTCGAGCACTTTGAGCCCCAGTTCGCTGGCCTTGGCCAATTTGGAACCGGCGCCCGGCCCGGCCACCACGCAGTGGGTCTTGGCCGAAACGGAACCGGCCACCTTGGCGCCCAGGCTTTCGAGCTTGTCCTTGGCCACGTCGCGGCTCATCAACTCCAGGGAGCCGGTGAGCACCCAGGTGTGTCCGGCTTCCGGCAGGCCTTCGACGACCTTTTTCTCGCTCTGCCAGTGCATGCCGAAGTCCTTGAGCTGCTGCTCGATGGCCAGGGCGCGGTTGGCGTTGTCTTCGCTATCAAAAAAGTCGCGCACGGCCTTGGCCTGCTTCTCGGGCAGGGCCTGGCGCATGTCCAGCCAGTCGGCCTTGATCACGCCTTCGAGGCTGCCGAACTTGTCCGCCAGTTTCTGCGCAGCACCCGGCCCAACGGAGGGTACGTGCAGCTTGTCGAGCAGGCCGCCGAGAGTGGTGCTGGCGGCGAACTCGGCGCTCAGGTCGCCCTGCTCCTGCACTTGCAGGGCGCATTCATCGGGCGACAGCAGCGCACCAATCACCTCCTGGTTATGGCTGTCTTCAAAGAAGCTGTGGATTTCGTGCGCCACTTCCAGGCCCACGTCCGGCAAGTACGTCAGCACTTCCGGCAAGGCCTTCTGCACCCGCTCCAGGGACGCCAGGGAGCGCGCCAGCACCTTGGCGGTCTCCTCGCCTACATCCGGAATGCCCAGGGCGTAGATAAACCGCGCCAGGGTCGGCGTCTTGCTGTTTTCGATGGCGGCGATCAGCTTTTTGCTGGAAATATCGGCAAAGCCTTCCAGGTCGATGATCTGCTCATACTTGAGTTTGTAGAGATCGGCCGGCGAGCCGATGAGTTTTTCATCCACCAGTTGCTCGATGGTCTTGTCGCCCAGGCCGTCGATGTCCATGGCGCGGCGCGAGACGAAATGAATGATCGCCTGCTTGAGCTGCGCGCCACAGGCCAGCCGCCCGACGCAGCGGTACACCGCGCCCTCGCTGACGGTTTCCTTGCCCTTGCTGCGCTTGACCAGTTGCGTGCGTTCCACGTGGGAGCCGCACACCGGGCAACTTTCGGGGATCTGCACCGCACGGGCATGTTCAGGACGACGCTCGGTAACCACCGAGACCACCTGCGGGATCACATCCCCGGCGCGGCGGATGATCACCGTGTCGCCGATCATCAGGCCCAGGCGCGCCACTTCGTCCATGTTGTGCAGGGTGGCGTTGGACACGGTCACGCCGGCGACCTTGACCGCCTTCAACCGCGCCACGGGCGTGACGGCGCCGGTACGGCCGACCTGGAATTCCACGTCGAGCAACTCGGTCAGTTCTTCCATGGCCGGGAATTTATGCGCAATGGCCCAGCGCGGCTCGCGGGCGCGGAAGCCCAGTTCCCGCTGGGCGGCAATACTGTTGACCTTGAATACGACACCGTCGATCTCGTACGACAGGCTGTTACGCCGCTCGCCGATGTCGCGGTAATAGTCCAGGCATTCCTGAATGCCCTTGGCCAGTTTCAGTTCATGACTGATCGGCATGCCCCACTTCTGCAACTGCTTGAGGTTGCCGATATGGGTGTCACTGATGTCCGCCGTCACCTGGCCGATGCCATAGCAGCAGAATTCCAGCGGGCGGCTGGCGGTGATCTTCGAATCCAGCTGGCGCAGGCTGCCGGCCGCTGCATTGCGCGGGTTGGCGAAGGTCTTGCCGCCGACTTCCAGTTGCGAGGCGTTCAGGCGCTCGAAACCGGCCTTGGACATGAACACTTCACCGCGCACTTCCAGGGTGGCCGGCCAGCCGCTGCCGTGCAGCTTCAACGGGATGTTGCGCACGGTGCGCACATTGACGCTGATGTCTTCGCCGGTGGTCCCGTCGCCACGAGTGGCGCCGCGCACCAGTTCGCCATCCTGATACAACAGGCTGACCGCCAGGCCATCCAGCTTCGGCTCGCAACTGTATTCGACACTGGCGAACAAGTCCCCGGCCGGCAGATCCAGGCCCTCGGTCACCCGGCGATCGAATTCCAGCATGGTCGCTTCATCGAAGGCATTACCGAGGCTGAGCATCGGGATTTCATGCCTGACTTGAGTAAACGCCGACAACGCCGCGCTGCCGACCCGCTGTGTCGGCGAATCACGCGTCACCAGTTCCGGATGTTCGGCTTCCAGGGCCTTGAGCTCATGGAACAAGCGGTCGTACTCGACGTCCGGAATGCTCGGCTCGTCAAGGACGTGGTAACGGTAATTGTGCTGATCCAGTTCAGCGCGCAGTTCGAGGATGCGGGTATGGGCGGCGGTCATGGTGTTCTCTCAAAAAGCAAAAGAGCAGCCGAAGCTGCTCAAATGGTAGTGCGCTTATTCTATCCGACAACGCCGAGGCGTAATCCTCAGCGTTTTTGTGTCAGGGCGCGACGCTCGAACTCGACGATGCGCTGACGGTAATGCTCGATGGTCTGGGCGGTGAGGACGCTGCGTTGGTCGTCCTTGAGCTCGCCGTTGAGTTCCTGGGACAGCTTGCGGGCCGCAGCCACCATCACGTCGAACGCTTGCTTGGGGTGACGCGGGCCTGGCAGGCCGAGGAAGAAACTGACCGCCGGGGTGCTGAACAGGTCGATGTCGTCCAGATCGAAGGTGCCGGGCTTGACCGCGTTGGCCATGGAAAACAGCACTTCGCCGTTGCCGGCCATGCTTTCGTGACGGTGGAAAATATCCATCTCGCCAAAGCGCAGGCCGCTCTCAAGGATGTTCTGCAACAGGGCCGGGCCTTTGAAGCCACCGGCATCACGGCAGATCACACTGATTACCAGCACTTCTTCAGCGGCCGGCTGATCGTTGACCGATTGGCGCGATGGGGCCTTGCCGCCGTTTTCATCCGGAAAATCATCGTCGCGGCTGCTGAAGCTCGGGCCTTCGTCGACGTCCAGGTTCAGGTCGCCCTGATGCGGCTCGGCCACGCCCGCACTGCCGCGCTTGCCACGCTTGGACGACGGCTCGCGGGCTTCACGCACCGGCGCGCTCATCGACGGCAAGTCGTGCTCGTCCAGCTGCGGTTCCTTGTGGGTATCCAGCACACGGGGCGGCCCCAGCAGCTCGGCGCTGCCGTCGTCGTCAGGTAAGTTGGACAGGTTTCGGTCCAGGCGAAATTTAAGCTTGCCCTTGCCACCGCGCATGCGGCGCCAGCCATCAAAAAGAATACCGGCAATGACAATGATGCCGATGACGATCAGCCACTCGCGCAGACCGATTTCCATGTAATCCCGTGCCTCTAATAAAAAATGCTGAAAAATAAGGGGTTTAGCACCGTGCAAACCGCTTTAAAACGTGGCGCCAACTCTATGTTCTGACTGACGTTTTGCCCACGCATACGAAAAATTGACATTAAACTAGCACGACCAAAGATAACTTTACACCGTCTGTCAAAATGCCTTGAGCAAATATGTCCATTTGCCACTTTTCCCAGACCGGTAAACCATCCTACAGCGTGCTGTAAAAATCCTTCCTGACAGACCTCAGGATTCCACCATCGCCATCGCTTCTTCCACATCGACGGCGACCAAACGCGAACAGCCCGGCTCATGCATCGTCACGCCCATCAACTGATCGGCCATTTCCATGGCGATCTTGTTGTGGGTGATATAGATGAACTGCACCGTCTGGGACATCTCCTTGACCAGCCGAGCGTAGCGTCCAACGTTAGCGTCATCCAGCGGTGCATCGACTTCGTCGAGCATGCAGAACGGCGCCGGGTTCAGCTTGAAGATGGCAAATACCAGGGCCAGGGCCGTCAGGGCCTTTTCGCCGCCGGACAACAAATGGATGGTGCTGTTCTTCTTGCCCGGTGGCCGCGCCATGATCGTTACCCCTGTATCGAGTAGATCTTCGCCCGTCAGTTCCAAGTAGGCACTGCCACCACCGAAAACTTTTGGGAATAACGCCTGTAAACCGCCATTAATCTGATCAAAGGTATCCTTGAAGCGGTTGCGGGTTTCCTTGTCGATCTTGCGGATCACGTTTTCCAGGGTGTCCAGCGCTTCGACCAGGTCGGCGTTCTGGGCATCCAGATAACGTTTGCGCTCGGACTGCTGCTGGTACTCATCGATGGCCGCGAGGTTGATCGCGCCCAGTCGCTGGATACGCGCGGCAATGCGCTCAAGTTCTTCTTCGGCGTCTTTTTCGTTGGCCTGGGGGGTCAGCGTGTTGAGTACGCCGTGCAGGTCGTAGCCATCTTCGAGCAACTGGTCCTGCAGGGTCTTACGGCGCACGGTCAGGGCTTGCCACTCCATGCGCTGTTGTTCGAGCTGACCGCGAATCAGCTGGGATTGCTGTTCGGCCGTGGTGCGGCGCTTTTCAGCCTCGCGCAGTTCGCGGTCGGCGTCCTCCAGGGCGATCTGCGCGGTCTTGAGTTCTTCGTCGACGCTCATGCGCTTGTCGAGCAACTCTTCAAGCTTGAGGCGCAGCTCTTCCAGCGGCGCCTCGCCCTCCTCCAGGTTGAGGCTCAGTTGCTCGCGCTTTTCGGTGAGGCGTTCCGATTGCATCTCCAGGCGCTCAAGGGCCTGGGCCGTGGACGTGTGCTGGGCGCGCAGCGAGCCGAGGCGCACCGCCAGTTGGTGCGCGTGGTCCTTGTGCTGGCGGGCTTCCTGGCGCACGCGGTCGAGGCGTTCGCGCAGGCTGTCGCGCTGGGCCAGCAGCAGTTCGCGCTGCTCGGTGTCCAGGGCCATGCTGTCGAGGGCTTCCTGCAACAGCAGGCGCGCTTCGCCGATCTGTTCGTGCTCCAGGGCACGCTGCTCGCCCATTTCGGCGACTTCTTCGTCAAGGCGGGTGCGGCGCAGGGTCAGTTGTTCGACCTTGGCCTTGCTCGCGGAGAGCTGGGCCTTGAGTTCGCCCTGCTGGCGCGCTTCGTCCTGCAACAGGCGGCGCAGATGCTCGCGACCGGTCTCTTGCTGGCGCTGGGTGGCGCGCAGGGTTTGCAGTTCGGTTTCCAGGCTTTCGAGGGTGGCCTCGCGCTCTTCACGCTCGGCGCTCAGGTTGACGATTTCCTGGCCACGGGCCAATACGCCGCTTTCGGCCTCACTGGCACGGCGCACGCGCAGGAAGTGGCGGCCGACCCAATAGCCGTCGCGACTGATCAGGCTTTCGCCGGCCGCTAACTGGCCGCGTTGGGCCAGGGCCTGCTCCAGTGATTCGACCGGTTTGACCTGGCCCAACCACGGCGACAGGTCAATCGCCGCCTCGACCTTGTCCAGCAGGCTGCCCGGCACCCGCGTGCCATCGGCTGCGGGACTGAGCAGGCGCAGGTCGCCCTGGGTGAAACCGGCCAGGTCGAAGCCGCCAAAATCATCCACCAGCACCGCTTGCAGATCAGCGCCCAGCACGGTTTCCACCGCCAGTTCCCAACCGGCCTCGACCTTCAAGCCTTCGGCCAGGCGCGGGCGCTCGGCCAGGTGCTGGTCGCGCAGCCATTCGGCGGTGCCGGTGCCGGGGTCCAGCGCGGCTTGCTGCAAGGCTTCCAATGAGGCCAGCCGCCCGTTGAGGCGCTGCAGATCGCCCTGGGCCTGTTGCTGCGCCTGGGTCGCGGTGTGCAATTGCTGGCGCAATTGCTCGAGGCGTTCCACTTGCTGCGTTTCGCTGGCCTCGAGCTCTTCGAGGGTCATTTCGCTTTCGGCCAGTTGCTCGCTCAACTGCATGATCGCCGCGTCTTCCGGGTCGGCGGCGAGCAACACGCGCTCTTCCTGCAGGCGGCGCTGGCGTTCAGCCAGGCGCTCCATGCTGGTTTCCAGTTGCTGGATACGCGACTGCTGCACCTCGGCCTGGCGACGCGGTTCGGCGGATTTGAGGTTGAACGTGTCCCACTGCTCCTGCCAGCCGTGCATGCCGGTTTCGGCTTCTTCCAGGGCGGCGGCGGCCTCTTCGGCGGCGGCGCTGGTGATTTCCTGCTCGGGGGTGAGCATGTCCAGCTCTTCGCCCAGGGTCAGCAGCAAGGTACGGTCGTGGCCCAGGTGCGATTCGGTCTCCAGGCGTGCGCGTTCGGCTTCCTTCAGATCGTCCTGCAACTGGCGCAGGCGCTGCTGGCCGTGCTGGATGCTCTGTTCGACCCGGGCAATATCACCGCCCACCGAATAGAAGCGGCCCTGCACCAGATTGAAGCGCTCGGACAGTTCATGGTGCCCGTCCCGCAGGCGTTCGATGCTGGCGTCGGCGTTGCGCTGCTCGGCCACCAGCGCTTCAAAGCTGACTTCCTGGGTGCCGATGATCGCTTCACGCTGGCCGACCTGGTCGTTCAGCGCCTGCCAGCGCAGGGCCGACAGTTGTGCCTTGAGCTGGCGCTCTTCAGCCTTGTACTCCTGATACTTCTCGGCCGCCTGCGCCTGGCGGTGCAGGCGCTCCAACTGGCGCTCCAGCTCTTCGCGCAGGTCGGTCAGGCGGGCGAGGTTTTCATGGGTGCGGCGGATGCGGTTTTCGGTCTCGCGGCGGCGCTCCTTGTATTTGGAGATGCCGGCTGCTTCCTCGATAAAGTTGCGCAGGTCTTCGGGCTTGGCTTCGATCAGCTTGGAGATCATGCCCTGCTCGATGATCGAATAGCTGCGCGGGCCCAGGCCTGTGCCGAGGAAGATATCGGTGATGTCGCGTCGACGGCATTTGGTGCCGTTGAGGAAATAACTGTTCTGGCTGTCGCGCGTGACTTTACGGCGAATGGAGATTTCCGCGTAGGCCGCGTACTCGCCGACCAGGGTGCCGTCGGAGTTGTCGAACACCAGCTCGATGCTGGCCTGGCTCACCGGTTTGCGGCTGGTGGAACCGTTGAAGATGACGTCGGTCATCGACTCGCCGCGCAGGTTTTTCGCCGAACTCTCGCCCATCACCCAGCGCACGGCGTCGATGATATTCGACTTGCCGCAGCCATTGGGCCCGACCACCGCCGCCATGTTACTGGGGAAGTTCACCGTGGTCGGGTCGACGAAGGATTTGAACCCCGCCAGTTTGATGCACTTGAGCCGCACGTTTAGGCGTCCGCCAACGCTGCGATGACCAGCGAGCTGCTGCGCTGGCAGTAAGCCGACAGCACCAGGCGGATCTGCGTCAGGTCGCGGGCCAGCACGGCAGCGAGCAGTTGTTCGAACAGCGCGAGGTACTCGCTCATTTCCGCCTTGCGCTGGTCAAGGGCCAGGTAATAGGCGCGGTTCATCGCCGGCTGCAGGTTCTCGACGGTCTCCTGCAGGTACGGATTGTTGGCGAAGGGGTACGCGGCGCGCATCACATTGAAGCTTTCTTCGACAAAGGCACGGATGTCCTGGCGCTCGTAGCTGCCCATCAGGCGCTGCTGGATTTGCAGGAATGGCGCCATGTCGGCCTGGGTCTGCCAGCCTTCGGCCACTGCATTGCCAAGCAGGATGTACATCTCGCCCATCAACGTGCACAGGCTCTGCACCTTGTGTGCGGTGAGTTCGGTGACGTGAGCGCCACGGCGCGGCAGGATCGCGATCAGGTGCCGGCGTTCGAGGATCAGCAAGGCTTCGCGCACGGAACCACGGCTGACATTCAGCGCCAGCGTGACCTTCTGTTCCTGGATCCGCTCCCCAGGCTTGAGATCGCCGCGAATGATACGTTCGGCGAGGTGGTGAGCGATTTGCTCGGCGAGACTGTCCGGCGCCTTGAACGTCATGTTTTCCCTTCAAAATCTTCTATCGGTACAAGCGCGGCAGTGTAGCGCATTGGCCCGCTGATGGCGCTACGCCCACGGTGGCGAATTTGGCATGAAACACGCAAGCCTGAACAGCCATAAGCCCCTGAAAACAACGGTTCCAGAAGACTGGACCATAATTGAATGTGTTGTGACCGGATTTTCTTGACCCTTAGGTCAGAAAACCATTGACCGAAAAGTCAGACATGACTAGATTCGGCGCAAAGCGGTTAACAACAATAATGAGTCTGCGAGGCCTTCCGTGATCCAGTTTTTACTTAACCAGGAACTCCGTAGCGAGCACGCCCTGGACCCCAACCTGACCGTGCTCAACTATTTGCGTGAGCATGTGGGCAAATCCGGAACCAAGGAAGGCTGCGCCAGCGGCGACTGCGGTGCGTGCACCGTGGTGGTCGGCGAGTTGCACCGCAACGATCAAGGCGTTGAGCAGATCCGTTATCGCAGCCTCAATTCGTGCCTGACCTTTGTCTCGTCGTTGCACGGCAAGCAACTGATCAGTGTCGAAGACCTCAAGCATCAGGGCCAACTGCACAGCGTGCAGCAGGCGATGGTCGAGTGCCACGGCTCGCAGTGCGGCTTTTGCACCCCGGGCTTCGTGATGTCGTTGTTTGCCCTGCAAAAGAACAGCGACGCGCCCGACAGCCAGAAAGCCCACGAAGCCCTGGCCGGCAACCTGTGCCGCTGCACCGGTTACCGCCCGATTCTGGCGGCGGCCGAACAGGCCTGTTGCAACAAGCTCCAGGACCAGTTCGACAGCCGTGAAGCCCAGACCATCGCGCAGCTCAAGGCGATTGCACCAACGCAAACCGGCGAACTCAACAGCGGCGACAAACGCTGCCTGGTGCCGTTGACGGTCGCCGACCTGGCCGATCTCTACGACGCCTACCCGCAAGCCCGCCTGCTGGCCGGCGGCACCGACCTGGCGCTGGAAGTCACCCAGTTCCATCGCACCCTGCCGGTGATGATCTACGTGGGCAATATCGAAGAGATGAAGCGCATCGAATCCTTCGACGACCGCCTGGAAATCGGCGCCGCCACCGCCCTTTCCGACTGCTACACCGCGCTGCACCACGAATACCCCGATTTTGGCGACTTGCTGCACCGCTTCGCCTCCCTGCAGATCCGCAACCAGGGCACCCTGGGCGGCAATATCGGCAACGCCTCGCCCATCGGCGATTCACCGCCGCTGCTGATCGCCCTCGGTGCGCAGATTGTGCTGTGCAAGGGCCAGACCCGCCGCACCCTGGCGCTGGAAGACTACTTTATCGACTACCGCGTCACTGCCCGCCAGGACAGCGAATTCATCGAGAAGATCATCGTGCCCAAGGGCCATTCACTGTTTCGCGCCTACAAGGTGTCCAAGCGTTTGGACGATGACATCTCCGCTGTGTGCGCCGCCTTCAACCTGAAGCTCGACAACGGTGTAATCAGCGAGGCCCGCGTCGCCTTCGGCGGCATGGCCGCTACCCCCAAGCGCGCCAGGCACTGCGAAACGGTACTGGTCGGCGCCACCTGGAACGCTGCCGCCGTGGAGAAAGCCTGCGCCGCCCTGGCCCAGGACTTCACCCCGCTGTCGGACTTCCGCGCCAGCAAGGAATACCGCCTGCTCAGCGCGCAGAACCTGCTGCGCAAATACTTCATCGAACTGCAAACGCCGCACATCGAGACTCGGGTGACCGCTTATGTCTAACCATCACGCCGTGGTAAAAACCCAGGCCGAACTGGCCGAGCTGTTTGCCCAGGACCTGACCTCCGGCGTCGGCCGTAGCGTCAAGCATGACAGCGCCGCCAAGCATGTCAGCGGCGAGGCGCAGTACATCGACGACCGCCTCGAATTTCCCAACCAGTTGCACCTGTATGCGCGCATGTCCGACCGCGCCCACGCGAAAATCCTCAGCATCGACACCGCGCCCTGCTATGCCTTCGACGGCGTGCGCATCGTGATTACCCACGAAGACGTACCGGGCCTCAAGGACATCGGCCCATTGATGCCCGGCGATCCGTTGCTGGCCATCGACACCGTGCAGTTCGTCGGCCAGGTGGTGCTGGCCGTGGCCGCCCGCGATCTTGAGACCGCGCGTAAAGCCGCGATGGCGGCGGTGATCGAATACGAAGACCTGGAGCCGGTGCTGGATGTGGTCGAGGCGTTTCGCAACAAACACTTCGTGCTCGACAGCCACACCCATCAACGCGGTGATGCGGCCGGCGCGCTGGCGAGCGCGAAACACCGTATCCAGGGCACGCTGCATATCGGCGGCCAGGAGCATTTCTACCTGGAGACGCAGATTTCTTCGGTGATGCCCACCGAAGACGGCGGCATGATCGTCTACTGCTCCACGCAAAACCCCACCGAAGTGCAGAAACTGGTGGCCGAAGTGCTCGATGTGTCGATGAACAAGATCGTCGTCGACATGCGCCGCATGGGCGGCGGGTTTGGCGGCAAGGAAACCCAGGCCGCCAGCCCCGCCTGCCTGTGCGCGGTGGTGGCACGCCTCACCGGGCAACCGACCAAGATGCGCCTGCCACGGGTCGAAGACATGCTGATGACCGGCAAGCGCCACCCTTTCTACATCGAATATGACGTGGGCTTTGACGACAACGGCCGTTTGCACGGTATCAACCTGGAGCTGGCCGGCAACTGCGGCTGTTCGCCGGACCTGTCCAACTCGATTGTCGACCGCGCGATGTTCCACGCCGATAACGCGTATTACCTGGGCGATGCCACAGTCAACGGCCATCGCTGCAAGACCAATACGGCTTCGAACACGGCTTATCGTGGCTTCGGCGGCCCCCAGGGCATGGTCGCCATCGAGGAAGTGATGGACGCCATCGCCCGCCATCTGGCGCTGGACCCACTGGCCGTGCGCAAGGCCAACTACTACGGCAAGACCGAGCGCAACGTCACCCACTACTACCAGACCGTCGAGCACAACATGCTCGAAGAAATGACCGCCGAGCTGGAGGCAAGCAGCCAATACGCCGAGCGCCGCGAAGCGATTCGCCTGTACAACGCCCACAGCCCGATCCTGAAAAAGGGCCTGGCGCTGACCCCGGTCAAATTCGGCATCTCGTTTACCGCAAGCTTTCTCAACCAGGCCGGCGCGCTCATTCATATCTACACCGACGGCAGTATTCACCTGAACCATGGCGGAACCGAAATGGGCCAGGGCCTGAACACCAAGGTCGCCCAGGTGGTGGCCGAAGTGTTCCAGGTCGACATCGACCGCGTGCAGATCACCGCGACCAACACCGACAAAGTGCCGAACACCTCGCCAACCGCGGCGTCCAGCGGTGCCGACCTGAACGGCAAGGCCGCCCAGAACGCCGCCGAAACCATCAAGCAGCGCCTGGTGGAATTTGCCGCACGCAAGTACGACGTCAGCGAAGCGGATGTGGAATTTCGCAACGGCCATGTGCGCGTGCGTGAGCAGATCCTGAGCTTCGAGGCGCTGATCCAGCAGGCGTATTTCGCCCAGGTCTCGCTGTCGAGCACCGGCTTCTACAAGACCCCGAAGATTTTCTATGACCGCAGCCAGTCGCGCGGACGGCCTTTCTATTACTTCGCCTTCGGCGCGGCCTGCTGCGAGGTGATCGTCGACACCCTGACCGGCGAATACAAGATGCTGCGCACCGACATCCTCCACGACGTGGGCGCCTCGTTGAACCCGGCCATCGACATCGGCCAGGTGGAAGGCGGGTTCATCCAGGGCATGGGCTGGCTGACCATGGAAGAGCTGGTGTGGAACAACAAGGGCAAGCTGATGACCAATGGCCCGGCCAGCTACAAGATCCCGGCGGTGGCCGACATGCCGCTGGACCTGCGGGTGAAGCTGGTGGAAAACCGCAAGAACCCGGAAGACACGGTGTTCCATTCCAAGGCCGTGGGCGAGCCGCCGTTCATGCTCGGGATTGCTTCGTGGTGCGCGATCAAGGATGCGGTGGCGAGCCTGGGTGACTATCGCCAGCAGCCGAAGATCGACGCGCCGGCCACGCCCGAGCGGGTGTTGTGGGGGTGTGAGCAGATGCGCAAGTTGAGCGCCGCTATGGCGGTGGATACCGAAACCGAGTTGGCTTCGTTTTAGACCGAGGCGCTGCCATCGGGGGCAAGCCCCCTCCCACATTTTGAACTGTGAATACCTTCAAGTGTGGGAGTGGGCTTGCCCCCGATGACGGCCTGACAGACACCACAAGAGGTGACTATGAACAACTGGATCAGCGCCCTCGCCGACCTGCAGAACCAGGGCGAGCCCTGCGTACTGGTGACCATCATCGAAGAGCTCGGCTCCACGCCGCGCAACGCCGGTTCGAAGATGGTAATCAGTGCCGCGCAGACTTTCGACACCATCGGCGGCGGGCACCTGGAATACAAGGCGATGCAGATCGCCCGCGAGATGCTCGCCCGTGGCCAGCAGAACACCCACCTGGAGCGCTTCAGCCTCGGCGCGAGCCTGGGCCAGTGCTGTGGTGGCGTCACCGTGCTGCTGTTCGAACCGATGGGCCAGGTGCAGGCGCACATCGCGGTATTCGGTGCCGGCCACGTGGGGCGTGCGCTGGTGCCGTTGCTGGCGAGCCTGCCGTGCCGGGTGCGCTGGATCGATGCCCGTGAGCAGGAATTCCCGGAGAACATCCCGCAAGGCGTGCGTAAAATCGTCAGCGAAGAGCCGGTCGACGAGATCGCCGACTTGCCGGCGGGCAGTTACTGCATCGTCATGACCCACAACCACGCGCTGGACCTGGAACTCACCGCCGCCCTGCTCAAGCGCAATGACTTTGCCTACTTCGGCCTGATCGGCTCGAAAACCAAACGCGTCAAATTCGAACACCGCCTGCGCGATCGCGGCTTCGATGCCGCGCAACTGCAACGCATGCGCTGCCCCATGGGCCTCACCGAGGTGAAGGGCAAACTGCCGGTGGAGATTGCCATCTCCATCGCCGGCGAAATCATCGCCACCTATAACGCCAATTTCGGCCAGCACACCGCCAGCGCCGAGCCCATTGCCAAATTGCTGCCGGTGTCACGCCGCAGCCAAGCTATCAATTGAGATCACCATGCCTTTGACCCGCAAAGCCTACCGCGCCGCCATCCTGCACAGCATCGACGACCCTGCCATCGTGGGCATTGAAGCGTCCTACGAATATTTCGAAGACGGCCTGCTGGTGATCGATAACGGCCAGATCAGTGCACTCGGCCATGCCAGCGACCTGCTGCCGACGTTGCCCGCTGACATCGATATCACTCACTACCAGGATGCATTGATCACCCCCGGCCTGATCGACACCCACATCCACCTGCCGCAGACCGGCATGGTCGGCGCCTATGGCGAGCAGTTGCTGGACTGGCTCAACACCTACACCTTCCCCTGTGAAAGCCAGTTCGCCGACAAGGCCCACGCCGAGGAAGTCGCGGACATTTTCATCAAGGAACTGCTGCGCAACGGCACCACCACCGCGCTGGTGTTCGGCAGTGTGCATCCGCAGTCAGTAAACGCGTTCTTTGAAGCGGCCGAAAAACTCGACCTGCGCATGATCGCCGGCAAGGTGATGATGGATCGCAACGCGCCGGACTACCTGACCGATACGCCGCAATCCGGCTACCAGGAAAGCAAGGCGCTGATCGAGCGCTGGCACGGCAAGGGCCGCCTGCACTATGCCGTCACGCCGCGCTTTGCGCCGACCAGCACGCCGGAGCAACTGGCGCTGGCCGGGCAACTGCTGGGCGAGTACCCGGACCTGTACATGCAGACCCACATCAGTGAGAACAAGCAGGAAGTCGAATGGGTGAAGGAGTTGTTCCCGGAGCGCAAAGGCTATCTGGATGTGTACGACCACTACAAATTGCTGGGCGAACGCTCGGTGTTTGCCCACGGCGTGCATCTGTGTGACGACGAGTGTGCCCGGCTGGCGCAGACCGGCTCGGCCGTGGCGTTCTGCCCGACGTCGAACCTGTTCCTCGGCAGTGGCCTGTTCAACCTGCCGATGGCCGAGAAGCACACACTGAATGTCGGCCTGGGCACCGACGTGGGCGGCGGCACCAGCTTCTCGCTGCTGCAAACGCTGAATGAAGCCTACAAGGTCATGCAATTGCAGGGCGCGCGGTTGAGCCCGTTCAAGTCGCTGTACCTGGCCACCCTGGGCGGCGCGCGGGCGTTGCGCCTGGAAGACCGGATCGGCACTTTGCAGCCGGGCACGGACGCGGACTTCCTGGTGCTGGACTACAACGCCACGCCGCTGCTCAGCTACCGCTTGAAGCAGGCCAATAACATTGCCGAGACGTTGTTCGTGTTGATGACATTGGGAGATGATCGGGCGGTATTGCAGACCTACGCGGCCGGCAATCTGGTGCATCAACGCTAATTTCAGAGGCACCAAAAAACCAATGTGGGAGGGGGCTTGCCTCCGATTGCGGTGGATCAGCCAACCTATGCATTGACTGACACACTGCTATCGGGGGCAAGCCCCCTCCCACATTTTTATCCCCGGTGAATCAGGGAAACTACAGTTTTACCGAAGAGCGCCCCGCCTTCTTGGTCTGCAACAGATGCGAGAACACCGCATGCAAATCATCCGACGCACTTTCCTCATCGAGGTTGAGCTTGCTGTCGATGTGATCCATGTGATGCATCATCAAATCCACCGCCAGTACCGCATCCCGGGCTTCGATCGCGTCGATCAGCTGGGTGTGCTCATCGTAGGAACAGTGCGAGCGGTTGCCGCTTTCGTACTGGGCGATGATCAATGAGGTCTGGGACACCAGGCTGCGCTGGAAGCTGATCAGCGGCGCATTCTTCGCCGCTTCGGCCAGCTTCAGGTGAAATTCGCCGGAGAGGCGAATACCGGCGCCACGGTCACCACGGGAGAAACTGTCGCGTTCGTCGTTGACCATCTGGCGCAACTCGGCCAGTTGTTCGGCGGTGGCGTGCTGCACCGCCAACTCGGTGATCGCCCGCTCCACCAGACGCCGCGCCATGAACACCTGGCGGGCTTCATCGACGCTCGGGCTGGCGACGACCGCGCCACGATTGGGCCGCAGCAACACCACACCCTCATGGGCCAGGCGCGACAACGCGCGGCGAATGATGGTACGGCTCACGCCGAAGATTTCGCCCAGTGCCTCTTCACTCAATTTGGTGCCAGGTGCCAGGCGTTGTTCGAGGATCGCCTCGAAGATATGCGCGTAGACGATATCGTCCTGGGTTCCGCTGCGACCGGTCTTGCCGGCGCGCGGTTGTTTCTTGAGAGGTTGCAACTGTTCGTTCATGGGCACTCGGGTAGGGAGAACGGCGGCGAATTAACGGTAATACGACAACTTTAAGGTAATACGGCAACAGGGAGTCGCTGGCAAGTATCGCCTGAAAACACGGCACATTGTACACAACCCAATGCGCCAACACACTGTACGGCTGTTTGCGGCGCCGGCTGTATTGCAATGGGTCGTTACGTTTGAGTTTAGGCTTGATTCCACGATTTCCCATGAACGACATCCCACTGTAGGAGCGAGCTTGCTCGCGAAGAACCCAAGGGCGCCGCGTTTAATCTGATTGCCCGCGTTATCGTTGGCGATTTTCGCGAGCAAGCTCGCTCCTACCGCGTGCGGAGTCAGGTAAAAGGAACACCCTTTCATGACCGACGCCACCCAAGCGCCGCTGCGCCCGCTGGCCGACACTTCACCTTCGGCCATCGTCGCCGGTTTCATCGCGATGATGACCGGCTACACCAGCTCGCTGGTGCTGATGTTCCAGGCCGGCCAGGCCGCCGGTTTGACCACGGCGCAGATTTCCTCGTGGATCTGGGCGATTTCCATCGGCATGGCGGTGTGCAGCATCGGCCTGTCCCTGCGCTATCGCACGCCGATCACCATCGCCTGGTCGACACCCGGCGCGGCGCTGTTGATCACGAGCCTGGGCGGCGTCAGTTACGGCGAGGCTATCGGTGCCTACATCACCTGCGCAGTGCTGGTGACCCTCTGCGGGCTGACCGGCAGCTTTGAAAAACTCGTCAAGCGTATCCCCGCATCGCTGGCGGCGGCGTTGCTGGCGGGGATTCTGTTCAAGATCGGCAGTGAGATCTTCGTCGCCGCGCAGCATCGCACCGGCCTGGTGCTGGGGATGTTTTTCACTTACCTGATCATCAAGCGCCTGTCGCCGCGTTATGCGGTGCTGGCCGCACTGGTGAGCGGCACCCTGCTGTCGGGCTTGATGGGGTTGCTGGATTTCAGCGGTTTTCATCTGGAAGTCGCAACACCGGTATGGACCACACCGCACTTTTCGCTGGCGGCGACCATCAGCATCGGTATCCCGCTGTTCGTGGTGGCGATGACCTCACAGAACATGCCGGGGGTCGCCGTGCTGCGCGCCGACGGCTACACCGTGCCGGCCTCGCCACTGATCACCAGCACCGGCCTTGCCTCGCTGGTGCTGGCGCCCTTTGGCTCCCACGGCATCAACCTGGCGGCCATCAGCGCGGCGATCTGCACCGGGCCGCACGCTCACGAAGACCGCAACAAGCGCTATACAGCAGCCGTCTGGTGCGGGGTGTTCTACGGGATTGCCGGGGTGTTCGGCGCCACATTGGCGGCGCTTTTCGCCGCGTTGCCCAAGGAACTGGTGCTGTCGATTGCGGCACTGGCGTTGTTCGGCTCGATCATCAATGGCCTGAGCATCGCCATGAGTGAGCCGAAGGAACGGGAAGCGGCGTTGATCACCTTCATGGTCACCGCGTCAGGCCTGACGCTGTTTTCCATTGGTTCGGCGTTCTGGGGGATTGTGGCGGGAGTGTTGACGCTGCTGATTCTGAACGGGCGCAAGGCATAAAAAAACGGCGACCCTCAGGTCGCCGTTTTGTTTAGTATCACTTGGCCGCGTTGATCGGCTTTTCCGGATACCACACGTCCAGCAACGGGCTGACTTCAGCCTTGGTCAGCTCGGAACGGGTTTTCAGCCAGGCTTCAACGGCAGCACGCTGCTCTTCGTTGACCGAGCCACGCTTCTGCAGGCAAACCAGACCGTAGTCATCGCCGCCGACATAACCCAGACCGTTGGCTTCCATGGCTTCTTTGATGAATGCTTCGAGGAAAGCGTCGATAGCTTCTTCACTCAGGCCTTCTTTGAAGTCCAGGTTCAGTTCGAAACCCAGCTCTTGAAATTCATCAACGCACAGTTTTTTGCGCAGACGCTGGGAACGGTTAGTCGCCATTGGAACAATCCTCTTAAGTAATAACGGCCGGCACTTTAGCAGTTTAAGGCGGCAATTGCCCGACTCTCTGGGACGGGCGGCGTTTGGCCGATAAAAAAACCCGGATTACCCGCTATCGTTCAGCTACAAGTAAGCTCGGCTTGGGGCATAATGCCGACACTTTCATGACCAATGAGGGATTTTTCTTGTATACCCCTCGCCTTTTTCACCCTCCTCAGCAGTAGGGTCTTATTTTTTATGATCAAATCGTTGCGTTCTGTTTTCCTCGCCGGTGTTCTTCTGCCATTGGCCCTGCATGCCACCGCCGCCCCCGTCAATAACACCCTGCCCCCCAGTGTTGCCCAGGCCCTTCAGAAGGCCAAACTGCAAAATACCGCCCTGTCCCTGGTGATGTTGCCCTTGAACGGCCCCGGTACGCCGACCGTGTTCAATGCCGACGTTTCGGTGAACCCGGCCTCCACCATGAAACTGGTGACGACCTACGCGGCCCTGGAAATGCTCGGCCCCAACCATCAGTGGAAAACCGAGTTCTACACCGACGGCGTACTCAGTGGCGGCGTGTTGCGCGGCAACCTGTATCTCAAGGGCGGCGGCGATCCCAAGCTGAACATGGAGAAACTCTGGCTGTTGATGCGCGACCTGCGCGCCAACGGCGTACAACAGGTCACCGGCGACCTGGTCCTGGATCGCAACTTCTTCCAGCAGCCCCAATTGCCGGAGTTCAATGACGACGGCAACGACGAGAACAAGCCGTTCCTGGTCAAGCCCGATGCCCTGCTGGTCAACCTCAAGGCCCTGCGCTTCGTGACGCGAAATGATGCCGGGCGGGTGATCGTGTCGGTCGAGCCGCCGATTGCGAGCATTCGCATCGACAATCAGGTGAAAGTGTCCAACGCCAAACAGTGCACCGGCGACGTACGCTACAGCCCGGTGACCGCCGCCGATGGCAGTGTGACCGTGACCGTCAGTGGCCAGTTGGCGGACGGTTGCAGTTCGCAGACCTACCTGTCGCTGCTCGACCATGCCACCTACACCGCCGGCGCCGTGCGTGCGATCTGGAAGGAGTTGGGCGGCACCATCCAGGGCCGCGATATCCAGGCGCCGGTGCCCAAGGACGCCAAAGTGTTGGCCCGTGCGTTCTCGCCGGACCTGGCGGAAATCATCCGCGACATCAATAAATACAGTAACAACACCATGGCCCAGCAACTGTTCCTGAGCCTGGGTGCGCAGTTTCGCAACGATGCCGATGGCGACGATGCCAAGGCCGCGCAACGCGTGGTGCGTCAGTGGCTGGCGAAGAAAGGCATTACCGCGCCACACCTGGTGATGGAGAATGGTTCCGGCCTGTCCCGCGCCGAACGGGTCAGCGCCCGTGAGATGGCGGCCATGCTGCAAGCGGCCTGGAAAAGCCCCTACGCCGCCGAATACATCAGCTCGCTGCCGATCGCCGGCACCGACGGCACCATGCGTAAACGCCTGAAGACCACAGCCATGCGCGGCGAAGCCCATGTGAAGACCGGCACCTTGAACACCGTGCGCGCCATCGCCGGGTTCAGCCGCGACAACAATGGCAACACCTGGGCGGTGGTGGCGATTCTCAACGATTCCAAGCCGTGGGGCGCGTCGTCGGTGCTGGACCAGGTGCTGCTTGACCTGTATCGCCAGCCGAAAGCAGTGGCAGCCGCGCCGGTGCTCTAGAGCACCGGTTCAGTCTGTGGGAGCGGGTTCCACCCGGTCCCTGCCCGCCTGCTTGGCGACATAGACAGCCGAATCCGCGCGCAGCAGCAACCCATCGATGCCTTCGTCGATCCGCCAGCTGGCGACCCCAAAGCTGGCGGTGACGACGCCCACCGGCGCCATCGGCACACTGCGCAACGACTGCCACAACTCCATCGCCAGGCAATAGGCCTGGGCGCTATCGGTATGCGGGCAGAGCACCACGAACTCTTCTCCACCCAGCCGGCAGAACACGTCGGTGCGGCGCAGGCGCTGGCTGATTCGCTTGCACAGCTCGCGCAATACGTCGTCGCCGATACCATGCCCGTGCTGGTCATTGATCCGTTTGAAGTGGTCGATATCCAGCATGATCACCGACAGCGCTCCCGATGTGCGGTTCAGGCGCAGCAGTTCGACTTTCATGCGGTCCTGGAAATAGCGACGATTGTGGATGCCGGTCAGGGAGTCGGTGATGGACAGCGTGCGCAATTCGTCTTCCACGCGCTTTAGATCGGAAATATCCGACACATAGCCATGCCACAACGTACCGCCACCGGGTAATTCTTCCGGGGTCGCTTCGCCACGAATCCAGCGCAGGCCCCGCTGGGGCAACTGCACGCGATATTCTTCGCGCCAATGGCTCAATTGCAGCGCCGACAAGCGTATTGACGCGCGTACCCGCTCAAGGTCCTGGGGGTGAATGCGCTCCAGGATTTTGCCCGCATCCTGCTGCAACACGCCAAGCTCGATTTCATAGATATCGCGCATGCCTTCGCTGGTGTAAATGAAGCGCCAGCGATCGTGGGGCTCCAGCGTGAACTGGAAGATACCGCCAGGTACATGGACACTGAGTTTTTTCAGCAAGCGATCCCGCGCCGCCAAGGCCTCGTAGGCGCGCTTCTGCTCAGTGACATCCAGGTAAATGGCCAGGTGCCCGACCCACAGGCCATGGTCATCCAGCAACACTGTGGCCAGCATATTCACGGTCAAAGGGCTGCCGTCCTCACGCACCAGCGTCCACTCGCGGGCGTCGTGCTGCCTGTCCGGGCTTTCCACCAGCATCGCCTGGCTCGGCGTAATACGCTTGCCCAGCGCCGCGCTCAAACGCGTGGCGCGGGCCTCAAGCTCCGAGGCCAGATGCAGGCTTTCCAGCGTCAGGTGGCCCACCACGTGTTCGCTCTTGAATCCCAGCATCCGTTCGGCGCCGGCATTGAACATGTTGATGACTCCGCGCAAGTCAGTGGCAATGATTGCGACGTGCGTTGCCGCGTCCAGCACACTGCGCAATTGGCCGTGTGCGCCGCGCAGTTCCTGTTCACGCAGGCGCAACTGCGCGGTACGCTGCTCCACCAGTGCCAGCGCCCGCTGGCGTTGGCTGACCAGCACATAGAGCAGAGCCGCGAGCAGCGCACTCAGCAGCACGCCCATGACCAATATGGTGTGGGTCGAAGAATGGTTGGCCTTGTCGAATACCTCGCTGGCGCGCAGGCTCAGCGCGTAGACGTGGTCACCGAGGGTAAGTCGTCGGGCAGCGACAAGGTCGCTGTCGCCCGGCACATTGCTCGACGCATACAGCACCCGTTGCTCAGTGTCGGAGGTATCGACGATCTGCATCACCAGGTTATCCCGGCTGGACTTGGGCAA